>NZ_JBHSGO010000194.1:0-18761 GCF_042654485.1 Falsiporphyromonas endometrii
AAAATTTTAGAAGACTGACGATTGATTATGAGTTTCATGCCGCTACTGCAGAGGCTATGGTTCAACTTGCTTTCTGCAAAATATTGCTTAATAAATTCTCTGAATAATTTTTAAACAGCTTCTGATATTCATAAGCATAACAGATTTGGCTTCATCTGAATTGGGATATGCCGCAATAGTACCATACACTTGATTGCCCAATGGTCCTCCTGTGGCGCGAATATTTGCAACATGCATTTGTACAAGCACCTTGGAGAAGTTAGGTATGAAAGTCCTTGTAGGAACCTTAAACTCTGTGCGACTTACCACTCTGGCCAATGCGTTGTCTGCAGAGAAACGAATTTGGAAACTAATAGGAACAACTTCATTGAAAGCCATTGGCGTTTTGACAAATTTGGTCACGCCGTCTAATCCGCCCGTGATGATATTATTCTGGTTTTCTTGCCCGCCACCATATACGTTACAATCTATCTTACTGCCGGCTACAATGTCTTGGTAGTTCTGTTTCATCTCAGCACTTACATCTACACCTTTTACATTAAATGCAAATGATAGAGCGCTGGTAACCTTTTTGGCAGATTCGTTGGTAGAAACAGCAATGAAAAGCATACGGCCGTACTTGATGTTGGAGACATATACAGGTTGTACTTTGCCCATCGCATTAGGATTGATCTCTGTAAAAATAGTTGAACGTCCCTTGGGCTGTCCTAAGGTTACTTGAAATTTCTTTTGAATAAACTTAACGAGGAAATGGTTTTTATAATTCTTGTAGTCAAAGTCCAGACCACCCACAAGATTGAAAAGTTTGTTGCCAACACTTATGCCGGCATGAAACTGAGCTTCTTGTTTGCTGTTGATTTGAAACATACTATAAGAACTTTCGAGAGCATCGTTGTTTTTATATTCCAGATTTGACCACTTATTGAATTGTGGAATATAGTCTGTATAGCGGATATTGTCTGCGTGCCCAACCAATTCTTCACTATCACCATTTTTGAGAGTTAATCCACCCAAAGCATAATCCATAATGCCTGTGTTGCAACCATTGAAGAAAGCATAAGTTGAGTTCTCAAGACTTTGGCCTCTCAAGACACAGCCGGGGTAGAGTATATCCGACGCCGGATCAAGAATAAATGTCTCATCAAATTCTTGACTCATCTTGTACTTGGTATAAGATGTAACATAGTAACCCGGGATGCCGTCTTGCTCTCCGGGTGTCGATTGGGATTCTTCATCATCAACAACAACTACGGGTACTGTGTCATTAAAAGTCCGAGGAGCATCAGACCGAACAGTTCCTTGTGGAATTTGAGCTTCATTTAGAAGATTCAGAATATCGTTGTCTTCTGAAATCCAACCTTTTTTTGTCTGATTGGCATCAGCGTTGGCATGAGTGTCATCAACTGTTTCTTGCACGCGATCAGAACAAGAAACTCCAAGCAGAGATGCCGTAACGATTGCCAGGGTAGATAAAATTCTCTTCATAATACAATAAAATAATGGTTATAATAATTGCTAATTTAAGCTGCCTATACATACATTTCCTATGACAAAAATATTGAAAATAATAAAATCAAGGCCCTTTAGAATAAAAAATAATAATAATTATGTGTGTGATTTGATTGTTCGACTTTTGATATAGTTCTTAAGTTGTTTTGTGATGAATCAATAAAAAAGGGCTGTCTATAAATCACTTATGAATATAGACAGCCCTTTTGGATATGTTAGGGGTTATTTTTCGAAGGCTTCTTTAAGGATTTTTTCTATCTCATCACTTGAGTGAGACCTTACCAATATAGTGCCATTGGGATCAATTAATATTAGTGTCGGAATGGCGCTGATGCCGTATTTATGTTCTTTCTTATTAGTTCTTTCGGCATGTTGAAATATGATTGGCCATTGGATAACCAATTTATCGATGGCTTGCAATGTTTTAGAGGGTTCATCCCAAATTGCAACCCCAACGATTTGGAATTTTTGATTTTTGTATTTGTTGTAGATGTTTTGCAATACTTTTATTTCTCGTCTGCAAGGACCACACCAACTGGCCCAGAAATCGACTATTGTATAGTTTCCAGGCTTTACAAATTGACTTAGTCTTAGCTCTTTTTCATTCTTAGGATCTATCCCGGTCACTTCTTGATAGGGTTTTCCTTCACTTGTGGCTAATGCATTCTTTGTTATCGTAATCAAGTCTTGCATCTTGGGATATTTCTTTACCACATCTGAGCTTTTATTGGTAAAATCTATAAACTGTTGAGGCGTTAATAAGGCATAAGATTCTTCAAGCAATACAGCTCCAAGTATGTCATTGAGATGTTTGGAAATGACATCGGAATACATTCTTGCAGCCAAGGCTTCCTCCTCATTTTCCAATGACATATATACAGAGTCTTTTTGACGATCGGTAAGGTTGTCTTCGCGTTTGGTCATTTCAGCTTTGAGCTGAAGAGGTTCCATTTCTTTCTGTAATGTGGATTCAAATTCTGCAAATTCATCATTTAAGGTTGTCCCTCTTACACTAAAGTCTGTTTTTAGATTTCCTTTGACTGTCCCCGGCTCTGAAAAAAGGTATATGAACAGGTCAGAATAGGAAGCGATTATCCTTTTTGTCGTATCTGCTGATAGTTCGTGTTTGACCACTCTGTCAGAAGCGTTGGGCTCTGATGCAGGAATATCGACACTGTCTATTGGAGTTTCTGCGCCTTCTTCATAAAAGTATAATTTTTCTGTTTCATTTTCTATCATACTGTTTGGAATACTCAGCTCGACCAATGTCTTTTGAGGATTGTTGCTACATCCCGTGGCCAGAGTTGCCAGTAAAAAGATACCGGCATAAGATCTTGATAATTTCATTGTCCTTAATTTTGATTACACTGCGTTGCAAAGTTATATTTTTCTGTAACTTCGTACTATGATATTGAATTACATCTTCTCGGGCTTCTTCATTGTGGGGCTGTTATTTGCCTTATTGCACATTCTTTTGACGGGAGAGTGGACCATCTTTAATGATATGGTTGGTGCCACATTCAATGAAGCTAAGAATGGTTTTGAGATCTCTCTTTATCTTACAGGGGTGCTTTCTCTTTGGCTTGGTTTTATGAAGATTGCCGAGAGAAGTGGATTGATTGCTAAGGTAGGGCATTTTGCTTCTCCCGTATTATGTCGTCTTTTCCCATCTATACCTAAAAATCATCCTGTCCTTGGCAATATTTTTATGAATATATCAGCCAATATGTTGGGTCTTGACAATGCTGCAACACCTCTTGGAATAAGATCTATGGAGCGGTTGCAGTCATTGAATGACAAAAAAGAACGAGCCACCGATGCAATGATCATGTTTTTGGCTATCAATGCAAGTGGATTGACCCTTATCCCCACGTCTATTATGGCTTTTAGAATGCAAGCCGGAGCCGGAAACCCTGCGGACGTGTTTTTGCCGATTTTGATTGCCACTGCTACATCAACTTTGACTGCTATTGCCGTGGTGGCAATTAAACAACGAATCAATCTTTTTCAGAAGCCACTCCTGTTGTTGTTTGGCTTTACTATCGCTTTTATTGCCATTATGTTATGGGCAAGTCGATGCCTAAATCCGGATGTCTTTGCACATCTTAGTAGTGTGGTTTCTGCAGTTATTCTTTTTTCCGTTATCATTGCTTTTATAATGTCCGGCTTGTTGGCCAAGGTGAATGTCTTCGAGGCTTTTATTGATGGAGCTAAGGGAGGCTTTGAAGTCGCTGTTGGGATTATCCCGTATCTGATAGCTTTATTGGTGGCTATTGGGGTATTTAGAGCTTCCGGTGCAATGGACTTTTTGTCTGATGGTTTGAGAGCCTTGGTTGGTTGGATCGGCTTGGATACTCAGTTTGTCGATGGACTTCCTACGATTTTGATGAAACCTCTTAGTGGAAGTGGATCCAGAGGGCTGATGGTCGATGCCATGCACCATTTTGGGCCGGATAGTTTTGTTGGGCGACTTTGCAGTACTGTGCAAGGATGTAGTGATACAACTTTTTATGTTGTCGCTGTCTATTATGGAGCTGTGGGCATCAAAAATACGAGGTATACTGTGGGCGCTTCACTTCTTGCCGATCTTACAGGAGCAGTGATGGCTATCATTGTTACCTATATGTTTTTTGCATAACTTCGTGCCTCTTCCAAAAGGTGAAGTTCAAAATAGATTATTGGTTTTATGAAGAATATAGAATTTATTACATCAGAAGATGTCAAAAGACCCTCTTTTCATCGTGGACTTGTTAGAAAATGGATAGAGAGTGTAGCCGAAGTATACGGATTTAGAGTAGGAGAGTTGTGTTATAGATTCTGCTCGGATGAGGAGATATTACAGACGAACATCCAGTTTTTAAGCCACAACTATTATACTGACATCATTACTTTCGATGATACAATGGGGAATGTATTGAATGGTCAGATGCTGATTTCTCTCGATACAGTGCGTACCAATGCCGAAGCATTTGGATCTTCTTATTCCAAAGAGTTGCTTAGAGTGATTATTCATGGGGTGTTGCATTTGACCGGACAAAAGGACAAAACACCGGAAGATGAAGCAATCATGCATCAAAAGGAGGATCGGGCTTTGGCTTTGTTGCAGAAAATGAAAAAAACTTTTGAACGAAAATAGGTCTCATAATCAGTTATATAACTATAAGAAAGCACTGCCTATAGGGCTTTGGGGCAAATCTTTTTTCAAAAAATACTTGCAGGTCTCAAAAAATGTCCTACCTTTGCAAGCGTAATCAAAAAAAACAAGATGATTGCAACAATGCTGGTGCCATAGCTCAGTTGGTAGAGCAAAGGACTGAAAATCCTTGTGTCCCCGGTTCGATTCCTGGTGGCACCACTTTGAAGAAAAGAAAAAACAACTCAAGCTCCTGATTTTCAAGCGAAATCAGGAGCTTTTCTTTTTCCTGAAATGCACAAAACACAGCAGATTATTACCGATTTGGATGGAGCAAAGGTCGGAGTAAAAACAGTAGAAAGAAATTTTTATAGAAAGCGAGGAGGAGTATCAGAGGGTTATCTAAAACACATATGTGGAACGTTATTGAAAGCATTGCTCTTAACCTATATAGTCCACTCTCGGGTGCGAGAAAGACATAACAATTCAATTTACAAACCTTGGTAATAGATGTAAGGTTCGATCAGATACCGATAGCGCATATTGGAAAGAGGTACTGGAGGATATAATCGGAGAATGGAATGAAACCTCAGTTGCTGATGAATAGAGAGTTATAGATGGTGCCACGTAGACGGACCGAAAGACTCCTTGGCCTTTATGTATGGTGTATCTATGGCATAATATTTGAAACTTCAGAATATTACTTTTACCTTCGAATTATTACTCTATATAATGAATAAAAACAATTGATAAAAGATTAAATGCGAGAATTAGAAGTCGGCACTTCAGTAGAGTGTGATGCTATCATTGCAGAAGTGGAAATAGGTGAGGCTTTACTTGGCATTAAATAATAGTTGATGATAAAAAAGAGTATATATGTACTTATATGTCTCTAATTTAATTGATTATGAATAGACAAGAATTTTGCAAGATACTTAAATGTCAACGTGAATATAAGAAGATAACAAAAAGTGATGTGGCCAGGCGAATTGGTGAAATGTTTCACGTTGTTGATAATATAGAAAAAGCAAAATACAGCTCTAATATGAATTTGATATTGCGATATGTTTCAGCGATTGAATCTACACTAACTCTTAATGGCAAACAATTCAGCACGCACGAGGAACTTGTTGATTTATTCAAGATCGAACGTAAAAAGAGTGGCACGCAAGACAACTTTGCTAAAATTTGTGGAGTGTCACGAGTTACTGTTAGTAAGATTGAAAATGAACAAAGCTCAATCTCGGTCGATGTGTTTTTGAATATGTGCACCTCTTTGAAGATTAAAATAGAAATCGTTAACAAAGAGTGCGCAATTGAATCAAAAGATCAATCATGACCAGAAAAGAATTTTGCGAAAAACTTCAATTAGAGCGTTTAGGTAAGAATTTGCAATCTGCGCAAATTTGAAGTTACCAAACGAATATCTGCGTCTTCTTGTGTGGTCGGATGAGTAGAAAGTGGCAAGAAAAACTTTAATATGAAGGTGTTGTTACAGTACATTTTTGCAATAAAGCGCATTGGCTCTCAACAATAAAAGAATATACGCATACAAGATCTGGTAGATCTATTTCAATTTTATTGCTGATAAAAATATCTCAAAACAAAAATAAGATCCCAACCTCAACTGCATAAACTAAGTAATTGAGGATCTTATGACTGGCTCAAATATCAAGGATGATCATATGGACACAAACTCCAATACATAAACAAGCCCTGAATAAGTAATAAAATACTCGTTCAGGGCTTAATTTTTACAGTCCTGTTTTACATTTCATCCATTGATCCTCGCTTTTGTTTCCTTGTTCTTTTTCATCTTTTTTGCATTCAACAACTTTTTCTTCAACAACTTTTTCTTCAACAACTTCGTACTTCATGTTAAATTCCAGGGTTTTCATGCGATACAACCCGGTAAGAGATTTACAGATGATCCTGAGTGGGTTGATAAAGACAGCGGAAAAAATTATACCATATCCGATTGATATAGGTGCAATATCTTTTTCTGCATATCCAATTGATAAAATTAATCCACCCAATACAAGCAAAGCTATTGTCACGATTACCAGATATTCAGCATTATTATTTAACGTGATTGATTGCTTGTTCAACTTCTTAAATTCTTCTTTTTGCTTTTCTGTGATCATTGTGTTATAAATTTGTAAATTATTGATAATGTGATACTTATATTACAATTCATTTGTTTCAGGACAATCTGAAGATGCTAAAAAATCATTGATAATACTTCGGATCTTACTTAACATATTTAGAGCTGACTCATAAGTGATAAAATAGTTGCCGGCGAGATACCTTTTCTTACTGGTGGGAGTGCATTTTTCAATCTTCTTAACTACCGATAATTTGTCATCTATATACCAATACGGCTCACCTTCCTTAACTTCGTATTCCAAAGGTTCAATCCTACCTAAAGCATCTTTCCAGACCTTGCGCCTTCCTAAGTTTATGATGCAATCTTCCATACATTGAAGCTGATTGTCAGCAAGAAAAGCTAACATGATTCTTTTATCAAATATATCCACCTCAGCAAATTTTTTATGATATACCATTGTCTTACATATCTTAGAATGGTAGCTGTTTACTTATCCGATAGCATCTTCCTTTCTGTTTATATGTTGGAGAAGATCAGAGTTGTCGGTGTAATGTTGTAGCATTCCTTCGAAATCCATACCATTATGTCTGAATCACACTTATGAATGGATTGATTCTATGTAATACGGATAAGACCTATTGGTTAAATTTCATCTTATATTAGGATGAATACTATATCATCAATCGCTACAAATTTAAAATATGTTTTGAATTATAAAAAGTGAATCATAAAAGAAGATGGTGGTTTAAGGAAAATCAGACTTCAAAAAATAGGTTTGTTATAATCAGATTTAGCTTTAAGGTGCTTTTGTGTGTGCTTTTAGAAAATTGTTATTCGTAAATGTGCTATAGGTTTTTGATCGCAGTTGGAATGAATTGGTTTGATAATCGTTTTTCAAAATCGCTTACCGATTTCACTCATTTATCATACTTCATTATAGTTCCTTGATTGACTTGTGATAAAAATGCAAATCTATATGCGTATATGATTGTTTACATATGGAGTTTAGATATAATATATTCAGTTTGAGAAAAGAGAGGCTCAAATAATTTAGTTTCAATATCTATAGTCTTCTTGTGTGGCTATTGAAGTAATCAAAATGTTTTCTTGTTTCATTTAAACAGATTTGCTGATTTGTCTTAAAGCTATATTTTTTGGGTTGTATATCTTACCTTTGTCATTATGGGAAGAATATTGGCCATTGATTACGGTCTTAAGCGCACAGGGTTGGCTGTGACCGATTGTTTGGGGATTGTGCCTCATGGTTTATGCACAGTGCGTACACATGAGCTTTTCAGTTTCATCAAAGACTATTTGTCTAAGGAGGATGTCAGTTGTGTTGTCGTTGGTTATCCTCGTCAGATGGATGGTAGTGACAGTGAATCCATGAAGGCCATTCGCCCTTTTGTGAATGGTCTTAAAAAAGCATTTCCCGATCTGAAGGTTGAGTATGAAGATGAGCGTTTCACATCTGTGCTCGCTCAACGCAGTATAATAGCGTCCGGTGTACCAAAGATGAAGCGCCGAGACAAGGGGTTGGTGGATGAAGTGAGTGCGGTCATTATTCTGCAATCATATATGGATCGCCAGGATGGTGGTGCTCTTCCTCCTTTAGATTTTAAGTTGTAATATCGTTTTGAGTTTATTAGACAATTAAGTTAGAATTAGATAATGAAATTACCAGTTTACCTTTATGGACATCCGGTTTTGAGAGAGGTTGCCAAAGACATTACTCCAGATTATCCGGAATTGAAAGAATTGATTGAATTGATGTGGGACAGCATGTATGAATCTGAGGGTATTGGCTTAGCTGCACCTCAGATTGGCAAAAGTATTCGTCTTTTGGTGATTGATGCTGATGTGATGTCTGATAGTTTTCCTGAATGCAAAGGTTTCAAACGTACTATGATCAATGCTCATATTGTTGAAAGAGGTGAAGATACCTGTACGGAGATGGAGGGTTGTTTGTCAGTACCCGGCATTTCGGAAAATGTTACAAGACCCAAATACATCAAGATTGAGTATTTGGATGAAAACTTTGAACCACACACAGAAGAGCTTGAAGGTTTTGCTGCACGTGTTGTTCAGCATGAATATGATCATCTGGAGGGTAAACTTTTCGTTGATCATTTAAGTGGTTTGCGTAAGCAGCTTATCAAAAAGAAACTGCATAAGATTGCTCAAGGCATGATTCGTTGTGACTATAAGACGGTCTCTGCCCCAAAAAGATAAATTTTTAATTTGCCGGCATTTGTGAAAAAAGGTTTGTTCAGACAGATTGTTTGTTCGTTTCTTTTTGCGACGACATCCTTGAGTGCCTTTGGTCAGATCGATGTTGACCGGGTAATGAGAATAGGCAAAGGTGCCATTTATTATCGTGATTATGTGGTAGCCATAGGCTATTTTAATCAAGTAATCAATGCTCGACCTTGGCTTGCAGACCCCTATTTTTATCGTTCGGTTGCAAAGATTAGCCTTGATGACTACCAAGGAGCCCTTCAGGATGCCAACAAATGTTTGGAATATAATGAATTTATCCCCGGAGCATATCTGGTTAAAGGGATCTCCGAGCAAAATACAAAGCAGTATGATGAAGCAGAAAGGTCTTATCGTAAGGGTTTAAAATTTGAGCCAAACAATGAGGGGCTTGGACTCAATTTGACTAATTTATTGCTATATCGAAAAAAGTATGCTGCTGCCGATACTACAGCTATGGATCTTTTAAGATACTTTCCTCAGTCTGTACCGGCTAAAATGATGCGCATTCAGGCTAAATTAGGTTTGCAAGACACGGTGCAAAGTCTTCGTCAAATTGATACACTTCTTATGAATCATCCGGACTATTCTCCGGCATATCTTACACTTACGGATATCTATTATCATCAAGGCAAATTATCTAAGGCTCTTGAAAATATCAATAGGGCTATCGAACTTTCGCCACTTGATATACCGCCATACATTGATCGTGGCATTATTCGTTACCAACTCAATGATTTTCAGGGAGCAATGTCCGACTATAACCATGTCCTTTCTAAAGATCCAAATCAGAAAACAGCCTTATATAATAGGGCTTTGCTCAACTCTTTTGTGGGATTATATACAAAGTCGTTAGAAGATTTTGACAATTTATTGAAGATAGATCCGGACAATTACTTTGCTATCTACAATAGAGCTATGCTCCGAGTGCGTTGGGGCCAGTTTCAAGGAGCTATCGAAGATCTCAATAAGGTGCTAAAGCGTTATCCTGATTTTGTCATAGCATATGTTGCTCGTTCGACAGCTTATAAAAATCTTGGTAGGTTGCGAGAGGCGGAGCGAGATTATAACAAAGCTGTTGAGCGAGATCAGGCCATTCATAAAGTTGGTTATAAAGTTAAATCTCCCGCCAGCAGTATGAAAGATAGCCGAGACGAACGAGACGATAATATTGAGAAATACAATCTTCTTGTGATGTCTACCGGTAATGTGGATGCAGAGGCTCAATACGAATCGGGAATAAGAGGCCGTATCCAAGATCGTAAGGTGGCTGTGACCAAAAGACCATTGATTGTTCCGTCTTATTTTATTCATATTGATGCAGGAAGTGCAGCCGTAACATATTTGGATCACCAACTTGATTTTATCAATACCAAGTCTGTGATGATGAAACCTTTGATCATGAGTTCATCATCCACTGCTCTTGATTCTGTTGAGATAAATCGTCTTCATGAGGATATCAAAAGGGTTTCGGCTATGATGTCCAAACCTTATATGTCATTCAGAAGAGGAGTGGATTATCTGTTGTTGCAAGATTTTGAGCAGGCTGCTATTGATCTCGACGAAGCTATAAAGGTTCATCCCAATTTGTCTTTGGCTTATACATTTAGAGCTTTGGCTGAAGCGAAGCAGGCTTTGGTCGATCGCAATGCTCGTTTAGAGGCAAAAGAGGCAGAGTCAAAGGGTAAGAAACTTAATCTGGATAATGATCCGATGCATCCTCTTCAAAAGGTTAACTTGTCTTTGAGAGACCCTTCTCAGTTGGATGCTAAGCTTCGTCAGTCGATTTCAGATCTCGATAAGGCTATCCATCTGGATGATAAATCCATTTTGGCGTATTATACACGTGGATGGATGCTCTCTGAAGTTGGGGATTTTCATTCTGCTATCGAGGATTATTCAAAAGCTATTCATCTGTATCCAAAGTTTGCGGATGCTTATTACAATAGAGGACTTCTCAAACTCTCCATGGGGGATATCAAATCCGGTATTGACGACCTTAGTCGGGCGGGTGAGTTAGGTATATATGAGGTTTATAATATCATAAAGCGACTAAATAACTAAATGCTGACAGTAAATAAGCTTACCGTGGATTTTGGTAAGCGTCTCTTATTTGATAATGTTTCTTTCTCTGTATCTGCATCAGAACATGTTGCCCTTGTAGGACGCAATGGTGCAGGTAAAAGTACACTTCTTAAGTTGATAGCGGGTATAGAGGAGCCCACTTCCGGTGAAATCTCTTTTCCCAAGGATTGCCATATCGGTTACCTTCCTCAGGTAATGAAGCTTAAAGATGGTAAGACGGTCTATCAGGAGGTGGAGGAGGCCTTCGAGCATATATCCGATCTCGAAAAAGAGGTGGAAGATCTTACTCGTGAGATGCAGAATAGAACCGATTATGAATCAGAATCTTACCAAGATCTATTGGAGCGATTCTCGGCCAAGAGTGATGCTTTTATGCTATCTCAATCCGGGGGCAACTACCATGCACAGATAGAGAAAACACTTTGTGGGTTGGGATTTGATCGAGAAGATTTTGATAAACCTACATCTACTTTCAGTGGCGGATGGCGTATGCGTATCGAGTTGGCCAAGATTCTTCTCAAAAGACCTGACCTTCTTTTGTTGGATGAGCCTACCAATCACTTGGATATTGAATCTATCCGCTGGCTCGAAAACTTTATAGCTTCTTCAAAAGGTGCTCTTATATTGATCTCGCACGATAGGCAGTTTTTGGATAATACCTGTAAACGAACGATTGAAATTGAGTTGGGCAATCTATATGACTATAAGGTCAATTATACTCGCTATGTCAGTTTGAGAGAAGAGCGGCTGGAGCAACAAAAGCGTGCCTTTGAGAATCAACAGAAGATGATCAAGGAGACGGAAGATTTTATCGAACGTTTTAGATATAAGGCTACCAAAGCCGTTCAGGTACAAAGTCGAATCAAACAATTAGAGAAGGTTCAGCGTATTGAACTTGATGAGATCGATGAGCGACAGATGAATTTTAGCTTCCGACCGGCGAGCCCTTCCGGAGAATATCCCGTAGTTGTGGAGGATATGGGCAAAGCTTTTGGCGATCATCAGGTGTTTGATCATGCCAACTTTATGATTAAGCGTGGCGAGAAGGTAGCCTTTGTTGGTCGCAATGGTGAAGGTAAGACAACCATGGTCCGCTGTATCATGGGAGACTATCATGATTATACCGGTACACTTAAGTTAGGGCACAATGTTGAATTGAGTTATTTTGCTCAGAATGAGGCGCAAGAGTTAGATCCAAATCTCACTGTTTTCGATACGATTGATCGTGTGGCTGTTGGAGATATTCGCACAAGTATCAATGATATGCTGGGAGCTTTTATGTTTGGAGGAGAAGAGTCTCTCAAAAAAGTGGGTGTCCTCAGCGGTGGCGAACGGGCTCGTTTGGCAATGATTCGTCTTCTTCTCAGACCTGCCAATGTCCTCATTCTTGACGAGCCTACCAATCATTTGGATATTCGATCTAAGAATGTTCTAAAAGAGGCCATCATGAAGTTTACAGGCACTGTGATCTTGGTAAGTCATGACCGTTACTTTTTGGATGGTTTGGTGGATAAGGTTTATGAGTTTAAGCATGGCAAAGTAATCGAGTACTTGGGAGGAATGCCCGATTATTTGGAGCATTCTACCTTTTCGGATGATATTGCCGTACAAAAGGCTATTGACGATACTCAAGAGACAGATGATAAAAAAGTAAGTGAGGCCGCAGTTGACTATGAGAAGCAAAAGCAACTTAGAGCACTTCGTAAGCAAGTTGAGCGAACAATTGAGAAATGTGAAAAGAGGATCAAAGAGTTGGAATCTCAAATTACATCCATGGAAGAGGATATGAATCGCCCTAATGCACAACTTGGTGAATCTGATTATATCAAATACAATAAGGCCAAGGAGGCATTGGACAAAGAGATGAATCTTTGGGAAGAGGCTTCTATTGAATTGGAGGAATTGCAATGAAAGAAAACAATATTTCAGGACAGACTGTTTGTAGATTTAATGATATCGAAGTCTTGAGATATATCGTATCTGCTTATGATATGAAGTGTGAAAGCAACGATATACTTAAGAGAAAATTATTGTTATACTACCTGGCAAAAGCAACTTTGGCCGGAAGGGATATCTATTTTGACCAGAATGGTAAGTACAATCTTTATATAAGGACTCTTTTCGAACGGATATACCTTCACTATGATGGCGATCGTACAGCAAAGGATTTTTTGGCATTGACAGACTATCTGTATAATATCTGGTTTGCCAATGGTATTCATCATCACTATGGTGAGCATAAGTTGACGCCAAAGTTTTCGAAGGAGTATTTTAAGGGCATATACCTTAATTTGAAAGGTAAAGGTTGTTTGGATCTTATGCCTAAAGTTGCTCCTAACTATGATACACTTGAGAGATTGTTGTTTGATCAGGACTATATGTCTAAGCGTACTGTTCAAGATGGAAGCAAGGATTTGATCACAGCCTCTTCAGTCAATTTTTATTCTGAAGAGATTACCCAAAAAGAGGCCGAAGAGTATTATAGATTGCAGCGAAAGAATTCAAATGCTTCTTACAATGTCGGACTTAATAGTAAGTTGTATAAAGATAAAAATGGCGAAATAAAAGAGGCCGTATGGTGTGCTAAAGGACTATATTCGGAGCATATAGAGGAGATTGTGGCAAACTTGACCGAAGCGATGCTGTACAGTACATCTGAAAAGCAGCGTGAGGCAACAGAATATCTTATCAATTACTACAAAACAGGAGATCTTAAGTTGTTTGATAAGTATTCGATCAAATGGGTACAGGACAAAGATTTTTCGGTCGATTTTATCAATGGATTTATTGAAACCTACCAAGATCCTCTTGCAATGAAGGGTAGTTGGGAAGGATTGGTAGAGGTGTATGATAGGGAGGCTTCTCATCAAACAGAATTGTTAGCCAGTCATGCAGCTTGGTTTGAAGAACATGCTCCTATTGATGATCTTTATAAAAAGAGCAATCCTAAGGGTGTTTCTGCTACAGTGGTAGATATTGTGATGTTGGGGGGCGACTCTTATCCGGCGACTCCTATCGGGATCAATCTGCCCAATGCTGATGCTATTCGTGCAGAATATGGCTCCAAGAGCATCCGTATAGAAAATATTCACCAAGCCTATGATGATGCTTCTGCTCATTCGGGACTTAGGGAAGCTTTTATAGAAGATTTGGATGTTAGAGAGATGCTTCGATTGTACTCTTCAAAGACTTCTCGTCTTCACACTGACTTGCACGAATGTCTTGGTCATGGATCGGGCAAACTTCGTGATGGGGTATCTCCGGATGCTTTGGGGCAATGGCATTCAACTATCGAAGAGGCCAGAGCAGATTTGTTTGGTTTGTACTTTATAGCTGATCCCAAAATGGTAGAATTGGGATTGCTGCCCAATAGAGATGCCTACAAGGCTGAATATTATTCTTACCTGCACAACGGACTTGTGATGCAACTCGTACGCATCGAACCGGGACATCATATTGAGGAGGCACATATGCGCAATCGAGCTCTTATATCGAGATATGTACTTGAGCATTGTGAAGGCGCTGTAGAATTGGATGGACTCAATCTTAAGATTTATGATTATGAGCCAATTCGTTTGGCTGTAGCTCAACTGCTTAGAGAGATACAACGTATCAAAAGTGAAGGAGACAGTGAATCTGCAGCACAACTCATTGCTCGATATGCAGTTGATGTCCCTCAGCATCTTCATCATACACTTCTTCAAAAGTATCAGCAACTTCATATTGCACCCTACAAAGGATTTGTCAATCCAAAGCTTCTTGCTGTAAGGGATCAAGAAGGTAAGGTGTCCGATATTGTTCCATCTTATCATGAAGCTTATGATGAACAGATGCTGAGATATTCGAGAGATTATTCGGCTAAAGGGGCCAATTATGATGTGTCACCATGGAGCATAAAGGATCAAGAACCTTCAGAATCTATTTTGGAAGAGGCCAAAAGCATCCGCAAATCTTTGGTAACAAGAATGGATGGTGTCGTAGCTTCCAATATGAGAGAATATGGGCTCTCTTATAAATATAACTTTGGTATGACTCGTAGTCATTTAGATGATATAGCCAAAAAGGTAAAGCCTTCGACGCAATTGGCTCAATATCTCTGGTCGCGAGAAGTGAGGGAGCTTAGATTGATTGCACTTAGAATATGGCCCACCGAAGAGATTAGCTCGAATGAATTGCTTTCTTTGGCTCTTCAGTGTGAAGGTAAAGCCGAATTGGCAGATGAGTTTGTGGCACTTCTTATGGATAGAGTTCCCAATGCTCATTATCTTGCAATGACTTGGATTGAGAGTGGGCTTGATGTAGTGTCGGTTGCTCTTAATATCTTGACAAGGACAATCAGAAGAAAAATATATAAGCCCAACAGTGTTGAATGTGATTATCTGATTCGATTTGCCATCTCTATGATCGAAAAGTATGTCGTATGCGATTATTATATCCCTAATGCGGCAAGAAATTTCCTAAAAAGTATGGTCGGTGTATCCAAAGAGATTGCCGATGACATTATTGCCGGGATGGAAGATCTTTTACAAAGAGATTTAAGAGGTGAAGTACTTCAGATTGCAGAAGAATTGAAATTTGAATCGGAGTTTGTGTATGAATCATAATGGATATAGACATCTCAATACTCTTGAGATCGAAGCATTGAGCGATCAGGGATGCTTTTGTCAGGATTGGACAAAGATATATGTATCATCAAATGGTTTCAATCCTTCAAGAGTGCATCGTGTCATTTTCCAAGGAGAATGTTTTATTGGGCATAACGAAGGATCTCTTGATGTAGACGGTGATATTTCTCTTCCTTCAATGATTGCTGATGCAACGCTTATTGAATGCAAAGTAGGCGACAACTGCCGAATAAAGAATATCGGTCAGTATATCTATAATTATTCGATCGGTGCAAATACTCGTATTGAAGATGTATCTCTTCTTCGTTTTGAAAAGAATGCCACATGTGGAGAAGGTGCCAAGGCATCGGTCCTTGTAGAGACCGGAGGTAGAGATATAATACTTCATAAGGGGCTGACTGCACAGATTGCTTATTTGGGGGCTTTCCTCAGAAGGGACAAGGTCTTTCAATCATATCTGAATAGACAAATCGAAAAAGAAATCGATGCCTCCAAGTCTACCCAAGGTTTTATAGGAGAGTCTGTAGAATTGATTCATAGTGGTGTCTTAAGAAATCTTAAGATTTATGATGGAGCTTATATAGCTGGGGTTCGCAATGCTTCTGATGTTACATTGGCAAGTTCCAAAGACTCTCCAATAATGATTTATTCGGCTGAGTGTATTGAAGAAACCATTATAGCTGAGGGAGCTGTTGTCAAAGGAGCTAATCTTATTCGTTCATTTATAGGAGAAGCGGTAAGATTGGCATACGGTGTTACTGTTCACGATTCGCTTATCTTCTCTAATTCTGTTCTGGAAAATGGAGAGGTCTGTGCAAGTTTTATTGCTCCTCACACTGTATCGATGCACAAAAGTACTCTTTTGATAGGTGGCTTTTTTTCTTTTGCAAACTTGGGAAGTGGAAGCAATCAAAGCAATCACTTATATAAGCTGGGTCCCACTCAACAGGGGATTTTGGAGCGTGGTTGTAAGTTGTCGAGTGATTCATACATTTTGTGGCCTGCGCATGTAGGGGCATATTCTTTTATAAAGGGGCGGCATTATAATCATCCCGACAGTTGTGATTTCCCATTCTCTTATCTGATTGAAGAGTGTGGTCAGACCATCTTGCTTCCGGGTAGAGCCTTTGGAACAAGTGGATTCTACAGAGATATTCAAAAGTGGCCCAATCGAGATGGTAGAAAAGGGTTGAGAAGGGATATAATAGATTATGGCGAACTTGATCCTTGTTCTATTGAAGCTTTGGTAAGAGGGTATCTTCTTCTGCAGACTCATATAGATAAAACTCAAGGATGTTGTAAGGATTATGAAGGACAGGGTTTTGTTATTCCGTCAAAGTCTATTCCCAAAAGTATCGAATTATACAAGAAAATCCTGCACCTTTATGTTGGTCGAATAATGACTAAGTCGTTGTATCTAAATTTGTCTTCTTCTAAATCTAATTGCCAATTTCATGAATGGATAGATGTGGCCGGGGCTTTTTTCCTAAAAGAGCAGCTTTTAAATCTTCTTGCTACTGCGATTGATGCTGATTTTGATTATTGCAAACTTATAAAGGAGATTGCCTATCTTCATCATAAGTCTTCTGATATGCAACTACCGGCTGTCGATCTCCTTGCCGTATTGTATGGTTTTAAGGATAATAGGATAAGTCTAACTAAGATTATTGAAGATGCTAAAGAGGCAGAAAGATATTTTTCGAACCTTAGAATAAAGGATGCAGCCAAAGAATATGGCAATGCTATAAAGGTTGGTTATGCACCATTCTTTGAAGAAAAAGAGAATCAAAATGAATTTGAAGCAATAAGAGGTGAGTTTGAAGGTCAGCAGATTGTTAAGGATATCCAAGATCAGCTGTCCAGACGTTTGGCTAATTTGGAAGATGCATCGAATCATTGATTCCGAATACTATACCTATTCTCAACGGATTGAAAATAGCTTTTAACTTATCACAATATAAAGCCTAAATATTAGTTTATAGAATATGAAGTGGTGTAGCAAAACAATTGATATCCTCATGAAAAAACTGAGTAAAAAAGCTCTCTTAGCTGTATTAGGGTTCACCTTTGCATTCCAAATGAATGCTCAAAAGGAGATACCCAAGAATAGACCTTATGCAGATCTTAGTAAGTACCATTTCGGTTTCTATATTGGTACAGACTTGCAAGATATGAAGATACAAAATGCCGGCTTTGTTGATGATAAGGGTACTCCTATGTTTGCTGAGATTGGACGCTTGTCACCTGGTTTTGTTGTTGGAGTCATATTTGACCTTAATCTAATGAGAGATCTCAATTTGAGATTACTTCCATCTCTGCATTTTGCTGATAAGACCTTTACTTATAGCAATGGTAATGAAGAAATAAAACGATTTACACAACGAACAAACCTCATCAATTTTCCTGTTATGTTTAAGTATAGTTCGAGAAGATTAAACAACATAAGGCCGTATGTTATTGGCGGAGGATATGGGGCTATGTATATTGGGCAAAAGAATCAAGCACTTCTTAAGTTTAATACGCTTGACTTTGGTGTCTCATTAGGAATGGGATGTGATATCTATCTTCCTTTCTTCAAACTTTGTCCGGAGCTTACTTTTAGTTGGGGATTTGTAAATAATCATAAGACAGACAGACCCGATTTAAAAGATTCACCTGATATTATTTATACACAAACAATCAAAAAATCAACCACTAAGATGATTACCCTTTCATTCAATTTCGAATGAGAGAGGTTCTTTATTCAGGACTATAGGTATTTCCCGAATGAAATTTGCTTTACCTTACTTTGGGTGTATTGGAAGCATACTGTGGTAGTATCTCAAAAAGTATATTCATACAATATCTTAAAAAATAGGCAGGACACTGGCAATTGTTATTTGCCAATGTCCTGCCTAAACAAAGTCGTTCTCTTTTTTTAATTATTGCTGTCCGATAAAAGTTTTTGCGACAAAAAAATAAGGGGCTGAAAAACTTCACAGAATTCAGCCCCAATTGTCTTATCTTTATCATAAGAACTTAAAAAGTAAGACGATGCACAAAAGTA
>NZ_JBHSGO010000195.1:0-18975 GCF_042654485.1 Falsiporphyromonas endometrii
ATATAACTATTTGTATACCATAAAGATAACTATTATTAATAACATGGAAAAGACTTAATATAGAGAAAGTTGAAACTTTTTTCAAAAAACAGAAAGGGCTGCGCCAAATGGAATTTTGACACAGCCCTCTATATTTAATCGATTGGCAAACAAAATCGTTTGCCGATATTCTACATTCTATCCATTAGAAATGAACACCAACACCAAGGAAGAAATCATAATTCTTGTTGTCAGCAATGTTCATAACCTTTGAGCCATTCAAAGAAATATCCTCCTTTTGAGCTGTGTTGAGGAATCCGAAGTCCGTACCAACTTGGAAGTAGTAGCGAGAATATTCGAAAGCTGCCTGAATGGTAGCTCCAAAATCAAATCTCTTGTTGGTGTTGTCTCCGAAATAATCAATGTCAGTAGATGCCCTTTGTCCAAAAGCTTGTCCTTCAATAGTGTATTTACCACCAAGACCTACTGCAAGGTAAGGACCAAATTGGAGTGAAACACCCATGTTGTCTGCAAACTGCCATCTTGCACCAAGTTGAAGAGGAATCTGCAAGTAGTGTGGCATAGCCTTGACAGATAGAGGTCCCATATCAAATTTGTGACCTTTGCTTAAGAATGTCAAGCCCGGAGAGAAATAAAACTGTCCTGAACGAAGATCCCCGGCAAAAGGCATCTCCATACCTAAGTTGATACGATAACCAAGCTTTAGATCAGTACTGGGTTTGTAGTCGCCAATCTTTACTGTAGCGTTGGAGAAGCCAAGATTGGCATCTGCCTTAAAACTGATGTTCTGTGCATTTGCTGCAGTTGCCAAGCCAAGTAGCATTGCTGCAGCCATAATAAATTTCTTCATAATTGTTGTTAAATAATCACTCAATATTGTGTAATAACTTAAAATCTCACTCCTAAACCTATGAATCCGCTAAAGTTGTTTAGCTTAAGGTCTTTTCCATCTTTTGACAACAAGCTCTTAACTTCTCTCCAAGAGTCATTGTTGAGCGTATTCATAAAACCATATTCTAAGCCTGCCTGGACATAAAATCTGTCCACATCGAATGCAATGGTGCCACCTATGCCAATGTCAAAACGCTTTCCTATAGCCTCATTTTTGAACTCTTTACCGCTTAGCAACTCCTGCACTCTTGGGTCTTTGAGAAGTTGTTGTACTCTCGGGTCTTGCAACAACTGTTGTATCCTTGGGTCCTGTAATAGTTGTTGCACTTTTGGGTCTTGCATCAATTCTTGTGCACTTGGAAGCTTAAAGCCGTATTCTTTGTAGAGATTAAAAGAGCGGTTAGCTCCCAACCTGTCTTCGAAAGAGGCTTTTCCTCTCATGGCATAGGCAAAATATGGTCCGGCCATAAGGCTTAGTCCCATCTTTTCTCCCAGGTTGAATCTATATCCAACATTAATAGGAATTTGTACATAATGGTTGCGTATAGTGATATTGCCGTCTTTGATGCCAAAGTTGAGTAACTCATGCTCAAAGTTGCTATTCTTTGATGTAAATGTAAGACCTGTGTTTACGAACCAGTTGGAAGTAAATGGTATGTCCACGGAGGCACCAAATCTATAATTTGCATGAGATTTGAAACTGTTGTCGATATAGGCGTTGTTATTGCTTGGGCTGAGGTAGCCAAGACCTACATTTGCATCCAATTTGTATCGGATGGGTTGTTTGTTTTGTGCATTTGCACCAATTGCTACAGCCATCAATAATGTAACTGCTGCCAAAATGTGTTTCATCTTTACCATAACCTATATGTTTATGTTGTTTTGTCTGATTAATTAATATTCTTAATACTAACAGAGTTCAATAACAAATGTCACCCTCGTGCAACAAAGTTATCTATTCTTGTTGAATGTTTACAGCCAATATTGGAAATAAGCATGGTCAAAGGGCGAGGTCTTTGGCGTGAGTAATTTCCGTACTTGTTTCTCCAATTGGTCCGCATACTTGATTCATACCATTATAGACTTTGATAAAATCAACTGCCGGAAGTTTAACCTTATTGCCATTTTTATCCACTGCCCAATCGATATCGAAGCTGTTTGCGGCTTCATCGTTGTTTGGTTTGTTGTCTACATAGCCCCATTCGAAGGCTTTGAGTTTCCAAATACCATCTATATTATTGGCATTTTGGGGAAGTTTAGTGCCTGTAAACACTAAAGTCTTAGCCTCTGTTCCTTCATACCATCCGGGCCAATAGTCTTGATTGTGTGCTGTAAGTTTAGGAAGGTAGCCTTTTTCATTTAGGTTGTCTTCCCATTTGATATACCTTCTATCAGAATATCCATTTTGTGGTTCGGGGTATTCTCTCTTGCCTTCTCTTGGTCTGGTGTAAGTGATTTGATAGTTATGAATAGTCTCTGGATCATTATGCATGCTGCCTGCAAGTTCATACCATTCGTCTTCGTCCGGCTTTCCATTGTCATTTTTATCCCAGGCTACCATGACAATGCCCGGCTCTGAATTTCCTTCAAACGCGTTGCCAAAGATGGCAAAGTCAAAACCTTCCCTATTAATGATGGAGTGGTCAAATCTGAATGTAATGGAGCCTCCATATGCTCCAAGCGAAATCAGTCCTTTCTCTTGGAGAATTTTGAGGCATCGCTCATTCATCTCCTCTTGTGTCGTTCCATTTTCCCATTTGGGTAGGTCGTTGACAAACTGTCCGGGAGCGGGATGAAAATCTAATACTTCCGACACTTCATCAGTACACTTGGATTCTTTGACTTCAATCTTATATAATATGTCCTTCTCTGAATTAGAAGATATGAAGCGAAGTTTGTAATTCCCGGCTTTAGCTGCAATCACAAAGCATTTGTTGTCGTCAGGGTAAATAACAATGTCTTTTTGCCCTTTCTCTATTTGCCACTCCGGATTTTCTCCATCCTCTTTGATCCATAGACCTTTTAGTCTGTTTGTTGAGACAGTCTTGTTTATCACATTGTTTTCGGGCGTAGGATTATTAGTCTGATTGTTATTGTTTGGCTCATCTTTGGAGCATCCGTTCAATATTCCCGATAGGATGGCCAGTAAAGTGATTGTTACAATTGTGGTGATCGTTGGTTTCTTCATACTGCTGTTGATAATATATAATTTAGAGACTACTTTGAATTTATCTTATCTCTTTTTCAAATTGTCTGAGAAGCCTATTATTCTTGCTTTTATTAGCAATAGATTCAACCAACTTCTCAGATACCTTTCCATACAACTCATTGCCAAAGGCAAGTTTTGTATTTATTGAGACAAAGGTAGTGTTTGTTTTAGAAAAACTTTCTTTTGTCACTATTACTATGTGTGACTAAAATATGGCTTTTGATATACATTTGCTTGTCCTTGCATCTATTATAGATTGATTTTGTATCTCGTTAAGCCACACTGATATACATAGTGGATTTGAGTCGTTGTTTTATATTTGTCAAAAGGTGGATTACTCACTAATTTAGAGTTATATTTGTAGAACAGATAAGCAATTAACCATTAAAAGATATTAGGTATGGAACAGGAAAAGAAGTCAACACGTATTGAAAGTGACTTGATTGGCGAACGCGAGATCTCCAATGATAATCTCTATGGAGTACAAACATTGCGTGGTGTAGAAAACTTTAAGATCAGCAATTTCCACCTTAATGATTATCCCAACTTCATCAAGGGATTGGCAATGACAAAAGAAGCTGCTGCAATTGCAAACCACAAACTTGGTCTTTTGACAGACGAGCAGAAAGATGCAATCGTAGAAGCATGTCATGAAGTTGCTGCCGGTAAGCATGATAAGGATTTCCCGGTGGATATGATTCAGGGTGGTGCAGGTACTACTACCAATATGAACGCTAACGAAGTAATCTGTAACAGAGCACTTCAAATCATGGGACACAATCCCGGCGAGTTCCAGTATCTAAGCCCGAATGACCATGTAAACGAATCTCAGTCTACCAATGATGCTTATCCAACAGCTATTCATTTGGGACTATATGCTACACACTTGGAATTTATGCCTCACCTTAAGGACTTGATCGCAGCTCTTGACAAGAAGGCTTCAGAGATGGAAGATGTTCTTAAGATGGGTCGTACACAGCTTCAAGATGCAGTGCCTATGACATTGGGCCAGACATTCCATGGCTTTGCTTCTATCTTGAAAGATGAAGTGAAAAACTTGGAGTTTGCTGCAGAAGAGTTCTTGACAGTTAATATGGGTGCTACTGCCATTGGTACAGGTATTTGTGCTGAACCAGATTATTCTAAACTTTGTATCGAAGCTATGAGAATGGTCACAAAGTGGGATATCAAACTTTCTGCTGACCTTGTTGGTGCTACTTCTGATACATCTGTTATGATAGGATATAGCTCAGCTATGAAGAGATTGGCTGTGAAGGTAAATAAGATTTGTAACGATATCAGATTGCTTTCTTCAGGTCCTCGTTGTGGTCTTGGCGAATTTAATATACCTGCTATGCAACCGGGTTCTTCAATCATGCCGGGTAAGGTTAATCCTGTAATCCCTGAAGTAATGAGCCAGGTATGCTACAAGGTAATGGGTAATGACCTTTGTGTAACGATGGCTGGTGATGCTTCTCAAATGGAGCTTAATGCAATGGAGCCGGTAATGGCACAATGCTGCTTCGAAAGTGCTCACCTTCTTATGAATGGTTTTGATACGCTTCGTGTTCGTTGTATCGATGGTATCGTTCCAAACAGAGAAGCTTGTGCTGACTATATTAAGAATAGTGTTGGTATCGTAACTGCACTTAACCCAATCATCGGATACAAGAACTCTACCAAGATTGCCAAAGAAGCTATGGCAACAGGAAAGGGTGTATACGAGTTGGTGCTTGAGCACAAGATCCTTTCTAAGGAAGATCTTGATACAATCCTTAGCCCGGAAAATATGATTAAGCCGGTTAAGCTTAATATCAAGCCACAAAGATAATTGACATAAAGTCAACGACTTAAAAAACTAAGGGTCGCGTCATCTGATATGATGCGACCCCTTTTTTGTTCAATTATTACTGTTGTATAATGTTACCTTTATCACCGAAATCTCCAAATTGAACAAATCATACATGTCAAGATGTGGAAAAAGGCAGCATTGCTGTTGATTAGAAAAGAAAGATCCAATCAGATGATTAGCCCCCATATCTTTACATCAAAAAACCGGATAGTTCGTTAGGGCATTTTCAAGACCCTGTATTTAGCAACGAAAGTATAAGATGTCCGATAAAAGTTGGAAGGGCCTCTTTAGGGTACTTAATTGCTTTATTTATGTGGTTGAGTTCTTCTGCTTTGAAAAGGAAGCCCCTGCTTTCGGAGACCCAAGCCGGCTGTTCGATAAAAAATGGTCTCAATTAAACCAGATTTGTCGTTAGATGGCAGGTCCTAATGGCCGTCATTAGGAGTCGTTTTTCTTAATGTATTATATATCATTACTTTATAAGCTTAGAAAATGATTATCGTCTTCTAAATTTTTCCCTACCATTTTGGTGTGATGTTATAAAGGTACAAATGGCTTTGTGCATTTGAATGTATATGATGCTCCGATGTTTTATCGACATTTTTTTGTTTAAGCCTTAGATTTGCTTCTACAATATTAGAAGCCTTGTAAGAGAAAGCCTTTTTAATATCAAGTCGAGTCTCTCGTTTCCTAATCCTGAAAGGACGGCTGTCCGACCAAAGCTAAGCATATGAACAAGCTAAGTGGACAAAACAGATGACAGCAAATGATTAGATTACAATTTCGAAGGTTTTTTATGAAGTCCAAGATTAGTGTTATTCCAATTGTTTTATCGGATAGTAATAATATCAAAAAGGGCCATACCTTTTGGTATAGCCCTTTTGAATTTATTTGGAGTAATAATATTCTGTATCGAATTACTCAGCTTTTGCTTCTTCTGCAGGAGCCTCTTCAGCCTTAGCTTCTTCTGTTGCTTCCTCTGTAGCTTCTTCAGTTGCTTCTCCCGCTGCTTGTGCAGCCTTGCGAGCCTTTTCAGCCTCTTTGTAAGCTTTTGCTTCTTCTTCAGCCT
This sequence comes from Falsiporphyromonas endometrii, assembly GCF_042654485.1. Lineage (NCBI taxonomy): Bacteria > Pseudomonadati > Bacteroidota > Bacteroidia > Bacteroidales > Porphyromonadaceae > Falsiporphyromonas > Falsiporphyromonas endometrii. The sequence goes on from NZ_JBHSGO010000195.1 coordinate 6,022, forward strand.
TAGCTTTAGCAGCAGCAATTTCTTCTGCGAAGTTTTCTGATACAACTGTGAAAGGAATATCAACAGTCACATCTCTGTGCAAACGAGCCTGGCATACGAACTCACCAATTTCTTTGATGTTGTCCTTAACAAGGATTTTCTTTCTATCAACTTCTACACCCTTAGCAGCCAAAGCTTCAGCCACTTGAATGTTAGAAACAGAACCATAAACAATACCCTTGTTTGATGTTTTAACAGAAATCACAAGATCCTTAACTTCTGCAATCTTAGCGCCCAATGCTTCAGCTTCGCCCTTGATTTGTTCGAGCTTGTGAGCACGTTGTCTAAGGTTTTCAGCCAAAACTTTCTTTGCAGATTCTGTAGCGATAACTGCCAATTTCTGAGGAATAAGGTAGTTACGTGCATAACCCGGCTTAACATCTACAATCTCATCCTTGAAACCAAGGGTTACGATATCTTCTAATAGTATAATTTGCATAATCTTCTGTCCTCCGCTTAATTATTTCATCATGTCTGTTACGTAGGGCAATAGAGCCAAATGACGAGCTCTCTTTACTGCTTGAGCCACACGACGTTGGAACTTAAGAGAGGTTCCTGTGATTCGACGTGGAAGGATCTTACCTTGTTCGTTAAGGAACTTCTTAAGGAATTCAGGGTCCTTGTAGTCGATGTACTTGATGCCTGCTTTCTTGAAACGGCAATATTTTTTCTTCTTTGTATCAACTGTTAGTGGGGTGAGGTATCTGATCTCGCCCTTATTCTTTGGTGCTGCCATTATTTGTCCTCCTTAACTTCTTTCTTGTTAGCTTTCAGATTTCTTCTCTTCTCTGCATATTCTGCAGCATATTTGTCCTGACGGAATGTAAGGAAGCGAAGAACGCGTTCGTCACGGCGATAGTTGATTTCCAACTTCGCGATAGTAGACGGGTCTGCTTCAAATTCGATAAACTGATAGAAGCCGGTTGACTTCTTCTGAATTGGGTAAGCGAGCTTCTTAAGGCCCCAGCATTCTTCATTCACAATTGTAGCACCCTCTTCTTTAAGAAGGCCTGTGAACTTTTCTACCGCTTCCTTCATCTGAACATCAGACAAAACGGGAGTAAGAATGAAAACGGTTTCGTACTTGTTCATACTTAGTTATAAATTATTATGTGACATTATTGTCGGGCACAAAGGTACGACAAAGATTTTAATTATTTGTGTTCTACTTTAGTTTTTCCCTTTGTGCAGCAATTCAGAGGTTCTTTATCCGACAGAAATTGTTTAGCCCCTTGCTTTAAGGTACTCCAATAAGTCCTTGTGTTTAGATTTATTGCTGTTGATAAAAATGAAGTGTAAACTTGTAATCCCCTTATCAAATGATGATACAGATTCCTCTTTCGGTAGGAGCTTGGATTTTTCAAAGGCTTTTCCTTACGCAGATAGGGCATAAAAAAGTTTTATCTGACATCAATAGTTTAGGTTATTTGTGCTTTTCTATTCATCCATCAACATCCTTAATACAATATTGGGGGCTGTGTCATTGACGCATCCCCCAATATATCTTTAGTGTGATGATTTATAATTAGTTGGTCTTCTCTTGGATGTAGCCATACTTATAGGCTTCGAGAAGTTTCTTCAAATCTTCCGCTTGAGTGCTTAGTTCGGTACCCTTATCTGTGTCTCTAACTAAGATGCGGTGCGAGCTGTGCTCTTTGACTACAGTAACACTCTTGATATCTTTCATGTTCTCTACAGCATCTTTCTTATTGGTAAATGGTTGATGTTGAACGAGCTGCAGTCCTCTTGAATTGAAAATAAGTGTGTATCCAGCAATCCCGGTTGAAGATTGGTAAGCGCGACTAAATCCACCATCTATAAGTAGCAGTTTGCCACCACCGAGAAGAGGTTTTTCCCCCTTCTTGGCTTTTACCGGCACATGTCCGTTGATGATGTGTGTATCCGGACCTTCAAGTCCAAATTCTTTCAAAATCATCTCACAAACCTCTTGCTCTTGTCTATATATATAGTACCACCCTTTTTGCTCGTGGTGAGTTGCTTTGTCTTCAATAAAGTATCTTTCGAATGTGGTCATTGCAGACTTATCAAATAGAGGAGAGTCCGGACCACACCATAGATACCACATGAAATCACAAGCAGACTTTTGCTTTTCTGTACCTCTCTTAGCCTGATATGCTCTTCTTACAAGCTCGTCTACTTTGTCATAAAGATCTTTGCCCTTATAATACTTCCCTTCTATTTGTACTTCTTTGAGAGTCTTGTCTTCGTTGAGTGGAACAGATGCGTGGTACAGCAGGTTCATGTTGTAGCTCAGATACATCGATCCTTTCTTATAGAAGCAAGCGATATGCTTTTTGAGCCTTTCACTTCCGGAGAATGATCTAAGCAGTCTTTGGACAACAAGTTCTTCTCCCTCGGTCAAAGTGTATGGATCTTTTGGATCTACTGTTGGAAGATTGTTGTCAAGCATTGGATGAACCTCTCCTGAAGGAAGTGTAATGGTCGCAGACTCCTTATCCCAACGATGAAGCAAGTCACGGTCATTCATCTTATATTCCGGATGTGCTACAATGAGTTGGTGCTCCAGTTTAAACTGCATGATCGACATGGCTTTGTGCATTTGACTGATAAGGTAGACACTCTTATCGTCGTACAGTTCGTCTGCACCCGAAAGCTTTGGCATAAAGACTGTGCAAGGGTCATTGGCATAGGTCTCCATCGCAAATCTTGCCAATGGAAGTAAGTTGATGCCGTATGCATTTTCCAATGTGTCGAGGTTGGCATATCTAAGAGCTATCCTGACACAATTGGCCATACAAGCAGCATTGCCTACAGCCGCACCCATCCAGAGCATATCGTGGTTGCCCCATTGAATATCAAAGTTGTGATAATTGAGCAGGGTGTCCATAATGTGCTGTGGCCCGGGCCCCCTATCATAGATATCACCGACGATATGTAGATGGTCAATAACGAGCTTTTGAATCGTTTCGCAAATGGCAATAATAAAGTCCTCGGCCTTTCCGGTCTGAATAATTGTATTGAAAATACTACTTATATATGCTGACTTTTGTTGGTTGATACCTTCTTCGTGAACAAGCTCCTGGATGATATAGCTGTACTGAGGTGGCAATGTTTTACGGAACTTTGACCTGGTATACTTTTCTGCTACTTTGCGACAAACTTTTACGAGTTGATTGAGAGTAACCATATACCAGTCGTCACACAAGGGTTCGTTTTCGTTTAGTTGGTTGAGTTTTTCTTGTGGGTAGTATATTAGTGTGCAAAGCTCCCTTTTTTCTTCTTGCCTGATTTGGCGTCCAAAGAGCTCTTCTACCTTGCGTGCAATGGATCCGGAAGCATTCTTTAGGACATGGTTAAATGCTTCATATTCACCATGTACATCGGCCAAAAAGTGTTCGGTCCCTTTTGGCAGACTTAGAATAGCTTCAAGATTGATAATCTCAGTGGCTGCTTCTGCCGCCGTGGGGAAATTAGTTGACAGCTGACGGAGAAATTTCAGCTCAGCATTGTTTTTTTTCATGTTGATTTTATGAGTTGTTTAATCTACTATGTAAAGGTACTAAATTTCCTTCACTGAGATAGGTAAGCCTGTTTTTTGAGTTACTTAATCTTAAAACTTATCCACTTAGAAATGGTCCTACAGCCTTTAATTAATGATTCAGAATTTACTGTAAAAGACCTTGTAACTAACTTGAGATTCAAAGTTGTTGTTTTTTAGCTTTCATGTTTTTTTGATTATCTCCCTCAACTCAATCCTTTCTATACTAAATATATTTATATTTGTAATTGATAAGATATTGTTATTAACGACTAAATACACATTTATTATGAATGCTCAGCAGTTGGACTTGTTTATAATGTCAAATGCTAAGTTCTTTCCACAAGAACGATTGCCATATATCAGAGAGAGATTGGCTAATCTTGATGAAACAAAGGCTATGGCTATTATGACTATGTCGTTTAAAGATCCTACGGTTTCGATTATTATTTCTGTACTTGTAGGAGGGTTAGGGATTGACCGATTTTATATTGGCAATACAGGACTTGGTGTTGCTAAGTTGCTTACTTGTGGTGGCTTTGGTATTTGGACAATTGTGGATTGGTTCCTCATTATGAATGCAACTAAGGAGGCCAATTTCGAAATGTTGATGCCTTTCCTTGCATAGACGTCTCCATCTTTTATCTTTGGCGGTATATCTGATAGTCCTCGGTTGGATTATTTATGTGTACCATACTTTTGGTGACGGTCTTGTGGTATGTCCAACCAAAATAATTTGGAGACTGCCTTGCCCGTCTTGTGGGATGACACGTGGACTTATCATGATGTTGAGAGGAAACTTTATATCCGGTTTTTTGCTCAACCCCAATGCCCTTATCCCTTTTGTTCTTCTTTTTGTATATCCTCTGATAATTATCATCGGCATAATCTTGCGCAAAGATTTGCTTTTTGAAATGCTGACTTATTTTCTAAAGATCTGTAAAAGGAGGTCCTTTATCATTCCATTTTTTGCTATTGAACTATTGATTTGGATTCACAATATGGTAATTGGACTATAGATTATAAAGTGCCATTCTTACATACTCAACTGAAGCCTAATATTGAAATCAGCGAAATAGAAGAATCAAGGTAGTTGTCAATTTTTAGGAGAAAAAGCAGAAAGGGTATATTGTTGGACTCTGAGTTTGTATTTCAGTGAATGTACTTTGTGTACAAAACCTAATACAATAGCTCTAAGAGTTTCACAATATACCCTTTGTGGCTTTATGCAGTCTTATTTATAGGATGCAGGAAGATGTATCCAAAGCTGCCATAGCTGTGATGTTGACAATTTCTTTGACAGTGGCATCATGATCGACAAAGTATACCGGTTTGTCCAATCCTACCTGTATTGGCCCTACTACTTCTTCTGCATTTCCTGTTTCTCTTAGAAGTTGGTAGCAAGCATTTGCTGCTGATAGTCTTGGGAATATAAGAATGTTTACTTTCTTTCCCTTAAGCTTGTTTTCCGGATACTTCTCATCTCTTTTCTCGGTATGAAGAGCTGTTTGAATTTGCATCTCCCCATCGACACAGATCTCGGGATGTTCGCGATGAAGTATTTCCACAGCTTTTCTTGCTTCTATTGAAGAGTCGGCATTGTTGCTTCCAAAGTCAGAGAAGTTGACAAGTGCTATGACCGGTTTTACACCAAAGCATCTAACCTTTTCGGCAGTCAATAGTACGATATCGACAAGTGCATCTGCTTTGAGGTTGTGATTGATCATTGTATCGGCCAAGAAGAGCGGTCCACTCTTGAGCGTAACGAGGTGCATAGTTGCGAAGAGATCGTGTCCCGGTGCAAGTCCTACTGTTGTTTTTGCCACTTCAGACAAATAGGAATGGTCAGAATAAATACCTGTCACCATAGAGTCGGCCTTGCCGGCTTGTACCATCATCATACCAAAGTAATTGGGGTCATACATTTTGTCCAATGCTTCGGGTAGGTTGCCCCCTTTTCGCCAGTTTTGCTTAGCATACATTTGGGCAAACTCATATCTGTCACTCTTAAATTCGTCAGATCTGTGATTGATTATCTCTACACCTTCAAGATCCAAGTCGTTTTCTCTTGCTACATCCAAGATATGGTTGCGATCACCCAAAATAACCGGAGTGGCTATACCTTGATGCAGTACCTCTACGGCTGCTTTGACAACTGTTGCATTCTCGCCGGCCGCATAGACAATCTTGTGAGACTTCATCTTGGCCGTGTCATGCAAGCGACGCATAAGGTGACTCATCTGACCAAGTCTGCTCATAAGTTCGTTTTCATAAGCATCCCAGTCTTCAATCTCTTTTTGAGCTACTCCAGATTCGATGGCAGCTTTTGCCACAGCTATCGAAACTTTTGCAATCAGTCTTGGGTCAACCGGTTTTGGAATGAAGTAGTCTGGTCCGAAGTGTAGCTGTATATTCCCATAAGCGGTTGTGACTTCATCAGGTACCGGTTCTTGTGCCAGCTTTGCAATAGCAATCGTAGCGGCCTTTTTCATCTCTTCATTGATGGCTGTAGCTCTGACATCTAAGGCTCCTCTAAATATATATGGGAAGCCAATTACATTGTTGATTTGATTGGGATAGTCAGATCTTCCGGTAGCCATTAGCACATCTTTTCTTGCCGCTTTGGCATCATCGTAGGTGATTTCCGGATCCGGATTGGCAAGTGCAAATACAATGGGATTGTCTGCCATCTGCTTTACCATCTCCGGTTTAAGAACCCCGGGCTTGGAAAGACCGACGAATACGTCAGCCCCTACTATAGCATCAGCCAGCGTTTTAAGATCTTTTCTGTCAGTTGCAAAGTATGCTTTCTGCTCGTTAAGTCCCTCCCTGTCTTTTGTAATCACACCCTTGGAGTCAATCATAACGATATTGGATCGTTTGGCACCAAAAGACTCATATAGTTTTGTGCAAGAGAATGCAGAAGCTCCGGCTCCATTGATTACAATCTTTGCATCTTCAATTTTCTTACCGGCAATCTTAAGAGCATTGAGAAGACCTGCAGAAGATATGATTGCCGTACCATGTTGGTCATCGTGCATCACAGGTATGTCAAGTTCTTTCTTTAGCACTTGTTCGATCTTAAAACATTCAGGAGCTTTGATGTCTTCAAGGTTGATACCTCCAAAAGTAGGAGCGATTGCTTTGACAATCTCAATGAATTTGTCCGGGTCCTTTTCATCAATTTCGATATCAAATACATCGATTCCTGCATATATCTTAAATAGGAGACCCTTGCCTTCCATTACCGGTTTTCCTGCCAATGCCCCTATATCACCAAGTCCAAGTACAGCTGTACCATTGGAGATAACGGCAACTAAGTTTCCTTTGGCTGTAAAATCATAAGCCTCGTTGGGCCTTTTTTGAATGTCCAGACATGGAACAGCTACCCCCGGGCTATAAGCCAATGTCAAATCGTGTTGGGTACTATAAGGTTTGGTAGGTCGAACTTCTATCTTTCCAGGTTGTGGAAGTGAATGATAGATTCTTGCTTCTTGTGCTAATTTGTTATTCATTGCGTATACGTTTATATTTTCTACGAAGGTACATACTTAATTATAAACATAGTGAATGTTGCCAACTTCTTTATCTATTGCTTCACATCAACTCAATATAATGACAATGATAGATGATAAAAGCTGTTAATATATATACCTTAATGACTACTATTTGATATCAATATCTATTTTCAAGGTAAGACTCATAAACGCAAATCCATTGTCAAACATGTCCTTAAAATATGAGACTTTTTTAATTGTTCTACGAAATTATCGTAATGAATTTATTGTTTATAATAACCTGTAAATGAAATAGATATGATTTAATAACTAAATGATGTTAGAGTATTTTATTTTAAAATGTATTGTCTATCTACGGAAGTTTCGTAGATTTGTGCAGCAACAACAATTGAGTTTTAGTGTTTATGAAAAGAAAAGAAATGATTCCGTCTCTTACTGATCAAGAAGAATCTGTAATGAGGATTGTATGGCAATTGAGGCAATCTTGTACTGTTCGCGATGTTTTGAATACGATGGAATCTCCGCTTCCACCATATACAACCTTGGCTTCTGTTTTTAAGAATTTGGAATCTAAGGGATATCTCAAAAGTCATCTTGATGGGAAAACGAGAATTTATGATATAGTGATAAAAGAATCATCCTATACCCGAGGAGCCTTAGGCCGTTTTGTCCAAGATTTCTTTGGAGGCAATTATTCCAATTTGGTACATCAATTTGCTAAAGAAGAGAAGATTTCTCCTGAAGAATTGCGTCATTTATTGGATATGATTGATCATTCTTCTGATAATAAATAATTTGTCATGCTCAGCTATTTGCTTTTATCTTCTTTGGGAGTCGTTTTATTCTCCATATTAGGGCATTGCTTATGTAACAATGACACCTTTCTGAAGCTGCGAAGAATGTACTATATAGCAGCTGTTTTGATGAGTTTGATGCTTCCATTGTTGGGCCTCTTTATGGACCCTTTGTATTCTTCATTGATGCTCAATGCTAATCCTAAAATAACGATTGGCACACCGATGGTTGTAACTATGGCTGAGGAAATTTCTGATCGAACCTGGTATGAAGCAATATTAGAAGCCGTCCCATGGATACTCAAGGGAGTGATTTTACTTGGTGTGATGTTTATGTTGCTACGCAATTTGATGGCTTATATGCGTATCAAAAGAATCTTTTCGAGATCTCAACGATATTTAGACTCTCCGGTCTTCTTTGGAGATAGTTTTTCTGTCCCATTTACTTTTATCAATCTAATTTATTTGCCCTCTGAGTTGAGAGGTTCATCGGTACTTCCATATATTGTAAGGCATGAGATGGAGCATTTGAGGGGCAAACATTTTATAGACCTATTGATCTTAAACCTATTGAAGACTGTTCAGTGGTACAACCCTTTTGCATACCTATTATATAATGACGCGAATAAAAATTTAGAGTACATAGCTGACAAGGCTGTTTTGACTTCACATTACAATTCCCGGGAGTATCAGTACAAATTGCTTGAAGTTAGTTTGCCAACCTTTGTCAGGCCTATATGTACCACATTTAATAACAATTTTTTAAAAGATAGAATTATGATGATGAATCGTAAGCAATCATCAAAGCATATTATAGTGAGGTATGCTTTGATTATACCTGTAGCTGCTCTTCTTATCGTCGGATCTAATGTGCTTTATGCCAAAAGAAGTTCTGACAATATTGATAGTAAGACAGTCTTTACTCCTTTATCTGAGGACAAAGTTGAAGAGCAAGTAGTTGCTAAACAGAGTGTAGAAGAGGCACAACCTCAAAAAAAGACAGTGATAGCTACTTCGGCTCATTTCCCCGGAGGCGAAGTAGCTATGATGAGATTTATAGCTAATAATCTTTCTTATCCAGAATCTGCCATCAAGAAGAATATTCAGGGAAGGGTGTTATTATCATTTTTTGTCAAGAAAGATGGCTCCATTAGCAATATCAAAGTCGAGAAATCGTTGACTCCTAATTTGGATAATGAGGCCATAGCATGTGTTAAAAAGATGCCAAAGTTTGTTCCGGCTTTGACAAAAGACAATCGTCCTGTCGAGTCGAGGATATTCCTCCCAATTTCGTTTAAGTTGGTAGATTCAGCAGAAGTGGTGCCCGAAGAAGCACCTGATAATCAAAACGCTGAGGAGGCATTTGTTGTTGTTGATGAGCAACCTCAGTTTCAAGGTGGAACCAAAGCCTTGATGCAATATCTTAATAAAAATCTTGTCTATCCGAAAGATAATAAGCAGAATGGAACGGTGATTATTCAGTTTATTATCAAAAAAGATGGTAGCGTTGCCAATGCCAAAGTTTTACGTTCTCTCAACAAAAAATGTGATGAAGCAGCTTTAAAGGTAATTATGGAAATGCCAAAATGGATTCCTGGTAAGCAAGATGGTAAGCCTGTAGATGTAAAATTTACTATTCCGGTATCGTTTATGTTAAAATAAGAGTGTCTTTCTACTGATTATATCGGGTAAGGGTCGATTTCTGATACAGAAATCGACCCTTATTCTTCTTATAAATAGATCTCTTTATCTTTAAAATCTACCGATTTAGATAAATAATGTAAATATATTAAGACCTTTCTTTAAGAAAAAAGCTCCTGTTTTTTTGCTTAAAAAGGCTATGTTTCACGGATAATCTGTAGGAAAAGTCATTATATCGTTAGTTTAATATGTTAAATTGTATGTACGGAGTTTGTGATTTAACTTTTGCCTGCTTAGAAATAGGTATCAGGCCCCCCTTTTTAGGAGGGTCGCGCGACTTACAATCCATTCTCGCGCGACAATGAAAGTGAACTCGCGCGACTTGGCACTTGAAGTAGCGCGACTTCGCATAGCAAGGTCGCGCGAGATCAGATCTAAACTCGCGCGAGAATAGATTGCATCTCGCGCGAGCTTATTTGTTAAAATAGCATATAAAAAAGCCCGTTTCGTACTATAAAAACGGGCAAAGTCGATAAGAAGGTCAGGTTATCCTAACCTTGGAATTTTAGATTTTCAGTTTGATTTAAGCCTGTTTTAGTAGCTTTTTGAGTACTAATCGAAATAACAGTATTTAACATATAAAGTCTTCTCTGAATGAACTTCACAGCAACTTGAGACAGACTATTTTGGAGATTATATTTGATGATCGAATGAGCATTGATTTGTACCAATTGGAAAGGACGCATCTTACCCTCTTGGGGGAATAGTGCACCAAGCAAAAGGTTTAATAAAAGGAAAGTAAATAATATGCTTATCTTCATGGCTATAAATCTTTACAATCACTAAGATACAAAAAAGGATTCTTTTTAGCAATGACGCTTTTTCTTAAAAGAGATGGAGTGTTCATTTATGCCCTTATCTTTTATCCTAATAATTACTTATGTCGGTTCTAATGCCGATATTACCCTTTGTCTTTTTGGGTTGTTTGAGCAATTTTTATCGCTATAGATATGCCCTGTTTGATACGGTCTGCCATACCTATTCCATCTTTGAGATTGCCTGCAATAAATAGTCCGGGATATGCTGCTTCTATTTTACTGATGCATTCTATTCTACTTTTGGTGTTTTCATCATATTGAGGAATGGCTTTGTCGTGTCTAAAGATGGCAAAATGTTCGATTGGATATTTTTCATCGTATCCCATTGTTCGTTGCAATATATCGATAGCAATTTCCTTGACTTCGTCATCTTTGAGCAAAAGTAAATCCGGATGTTTGATACCTCCAATAAAAATAGAGAAGAGAGCCTTCCCCTTGGGAGATCTGTTTTTGAAACATTGATAGGGAAAAAGGATGCCGAGTACATTTTCTTTTTCTATTGATGGTATAAGTCCTCCGAATGCTTTGAATGCCGGATTTGGATTCTCTTTAAGACCAACTGACACTTGCATAAGCGATGCATAGGGCAGATTTGCAATAGGGTTGATAAGATGCTTGTCGACAAAAGGCAATATCTTCGGTAGTTGATAGGCTGCAGTTGTTGTTACAATATGGTTAGCTGTCAGGCTTTTTGTATTATCCTTGTATAAGAAATCGATTTGCCATTTTTCATGCTCGTGATGTATGACAATATCTTTGGCATTCAAAATAATATGTCTTTCTCCAATAATTTGAGCGAGAGAACTTATCAAATTGCTCAATCCACCCTCAACCGAAAAGACATCTTTCGTCGCCATCTTATCACGGTCACTTTTCTTCTCTTTTGCTTTTGCTATACCACCCTTGATAAAACTTCCATAGGTTTGCTCCAGTGCGTACAATTTGGGTAATGCATATTTTGTTACAAGCTTCATGGGGTCTCCAGAATATATACCGGATATAAACGGGTCAACGGCATAGTCAAGAAAAGATTTGCCGAGTCTTCTAATGGTCAATTCGCCAACGGTCTCATTTGGGTTAGAGCCCTTTTTACGAAAAGGCTCTCCCAAAATTCTAAATTTATCTCTCCATGTAAACAATGGTGTCATAATCCCTCCCTTTATGCCATTGGGAAGGGGATGAAATACACCCTGTTTGAGTATTAATCTTCTTTTTGCTGACGGGTTAGCAATCTCTAATTGGCAATATTGAGATATGGACTGAAAAAGCTCGGCTACTTCGGGGTGAGAGATAGCTCCGGTATTGGGCCCGCTTTCATAGACATAGCCTTTGGTATAATGGGTCTCTATTTGTCCGCCTATGCGATTTTGTTTTTCTATTACAATCGCATTGATGCCCAAAGAGCGAAGCTTGAAGGCAGTGGTTAGTCCAGTCAGTCCGCCACCAATAACGGCACAATCGTAATGCTCCATGTTTTATAGGTCAATAAGTATTGATGTGCCAATGCTAAATGGTCTTCCTTTTTGTCCATATTTATTTGGACCAAGTTCGAAGTAATTGCTCATAAAATGTGTGTTGGTCGTATTTTTGCTCCACACTTCCCATGTGACATTCCCTTTCGTTACAGATGCTTTAAGGTTGAGTATTGGGTAGAAGTTTTGTTTTACTTCGTTGTTGTCCATCCAATAGAAAGGACCCGTGCCAGTCAAACCAAGATTAAATGTGGCATAATCAATCCATTTGGACGAGCTTTCGATTGTATAGGCTGCATCCAGGGAAAATGTGTGTGTGGGAACGAGTGGCAGTTTGTTGTTAGAATAATCTTGTCCTTCTCCTTTGATATAGTCTTTAAATTTGGCATCTGTATATCCATAGTTCAGATTCAACCCAAGTTGTTTGTTTACATTGTAATGAAGCCCCAGTTCGATCCCTTTGGATGTAGAATGTCCGGCATTATCCAAGACGACGCCTATGGCTGGGATAACATGCGATATCTGTTGGTCTTTCCAATCAATAAAGAATATGGCAGCCTCACCTTTTAATCTATTGTTTGCCAATGAGAATTTGCCGCCTATCTCATAGTTCCAGTTATACTCCGGATTGTATTTACGCTGACTTTCATCTTTGACAGTAAAGTTAAATCCTCCCGCTTTATACCCCCTGGCTACTGTTGCATAGACCGAATTTCCATTAAGAAAATCATATGACAAAGATACTTTTGGAGTAAATTGAGTGAAATTTAATTTACTGTCAAAATGATCCAGAAGTTTGCGGTTGGGGAGATTGCTTATAGGAGAGAGATAATCGCTGTTGTCAAGTTTTTGACGCTCCATATCATAACGGAGACCTGCAGTAAGAGTTATCTTGTTGGTAAGATTGAAAATAGATTGATGATAAAATGCAAGCCCCATATTGGTCATATCTGCATATTGGTATTTCGATACTGTCCCGAAAAAGTGTGTAAGACTCAAGACTGTTATCTTTGAAAAAAACAAAATAAAACGATAAACCGTATGAATCTTACACGAGTACAAATTAAAGAAATTATTTCGAATTGTCTGTCA
>NZ_JBHSGO010000196.1:0-19049 GCF_042654485.1 Falsiporphyromonas endometrii
AAATTTTAGAAGACTGACGATTGATTATGAGTTTCATGCCGCTACTGCAGAGGCTATGGTTCAACTTGCTTTCTGCAAAATATTGCTTAATAAATTCTCTGAATAATTTTTAAACAGCTTCTAAAACTATTCTTTAGGTCTGGATTTCCTTTTCGCATCAAGAATCCCGAAGATCCGGACGTATATGGGAGTAGATCTCTAAACTTTGGCCTATTGTAATATGAAGACATGGCCAACGAGAGTAAATGATGCCGAGCTATACCATAATCTATACCAAAGTAGGGTTGCCAGTTCCACCAGCTCCACCTCTGTTTTCCATCTTGAGCCGCAACCCCCGATAAGGTTCTAATATCATTATTAACTCTTACCCCCATTCTCCCATCTAAACTCTTATTATGATAATAGAATGTGGAATAGAGAGAGTTTTGGTGTTCCTTATATCTCAAGTCAAGTTGACCTTCCTGTGTTTTCTCATTGAGTAGGTTGTGATTGCTGACAATGCCGGTTTGTATTTTGAAAGACGGAGAGAATCGATAAAAGAAGTTCGATGTAACACGATAAGATTGAGTTTTATTATCATGCTCCGAAGATGCCTTCTCTTGGAGATATTGATACAAAATATCATTTTTACTAAACAACATATCTCCATTGACATCCCAAGCCCAGTTATGCCCATTGAGGTGATGGTACAGAGTTCCGGTTACTACATCACGATCAAGTTTTATTTTAGAAGTGTGATTGTTTCTCAAAGACTCTGTAATCTTAGAATAGCCCACTCTACCGCCTAAGAGAGAATACTTTGACAGTTGAAGATCTGATCCACCTCCTATACTATAGAGTCTGCGAGGTGTGATGTTGGTGGTATCGATGCCAAATGTGGTTTCTAAGGTCTCCTTACGTTTGATGTTAGAAAAGGAGGAAAAAATATAATTGCGAGAAATTCCCTTGTTCAGGTTAAAACGTCCTCTTAAAGCTTCAGAGAACAGATCGCCTCTTTGACAAGTAATATCAGAGGAAGCGAAAAGATTCGCCTCGTCTTGCCAAGATTTCTTTTTGGTTATGATGTTGAGTACAACATCCAAGTTTTTGCCATACTCGGGCCCGGGATTGCGTATTACTTCTACACTCTCAACATCACTCGTACTGAATGTGGTAAGATAGGATAAGACCTCTTCTTTGGGGCGCAGCAACACACGACCATTCAGAGCAATTGTTACATTATAGATGCCATAAGCACTCAATCCTGCATCACTACTTTGGTAAATACCGGGTAAATACTTGATACCGTCCAATAAGTTGCTCCCCTTAATACTCGGATTGGCATTTAAATTATATACTGGATTTGCCCCTTTGTATGAAACGAATGGACGAGTCCCCTTTACAACAACTTCATCTAATTGAACGTCTTTTAGTGATATACTAATTGTTCCAAGGTTAATGATTTGATCTTTTACAGTCAGAAGATTGTAATCCGGTGTGTATTTTTCTCCCATATAAGAAATAGTATAAGAATACCGTGATGGGGATAAAAGTTGTTTGAAGCATCCATTGCCATCTGTGACGGCTGGAAATGTCGCAAGACTATCAGACTGATTTTTAAAAACAACAACAGCTCCTACCAAAGGTTCGCCTGCTTTGTCAGTGATGCATCCTCGTGTCTCAACTTCAGATTGAGCCCACAAAGTTCCTATAGAAAAAATTACGAATAGGAATAAAATGAAACTTTTTTTCATATGATTGGCATTTAGGTTTTTTAGTGCATTTTCTTGGCTATTTCCTGTATAAACTGCTTTTTCGGTAACCATTGCATTTTTGATAGAAATCAGTTCTGTTACAGAATAAACTGAATATTCCAAGTAAAAGAGAAAAAGACTACGTAAGAAAACTGGTTTATATAATATAAAATCCTTATTTCCAAAGGTAATGTAAATTTTTTAGAATTTACTTATACGATGCGGAAAACTAAGTAAAAATAATTTTTGGAGACGTTCTCGGCGAAAAGTGACAAAGAAGAAGCAAGACGGGTGAAAAGAAGGGATATAGATTCAAAAAGTATCTGCTGACAAATGTCAAAGAAATTGCTCAAAAAGGAATTACCACACTGTCCAAACGTAGTGATACGTAGTGGTTTGTCTGTCTCTTGAGATGGAAAGGACTCCCAACGAGAATGATAAATACAATCAGATTAATAATGTTTGTTTTCTTTATATATCTACCTGTTTTTATAAATAATGTAAATTGTTTTAAGCCTAATTAGATCTAAAAACAATCTTTTTTTGACCTAAAAAGAGGCTCATTATTCACAAAATCTGTGTATGATAGGACGATTTCGTTCTATCTGAATGTTAATATATGTATAGGCTGTTTTTTATTGACAAGTTGGCGGCTTAAAAATGGACTTTAGGCCGCCTTTTTTGGAAGGTCGCGCGACTTGCAATCCATTCTCGCGCTACCTTGAGGGTAGACTCGCGCGAGGTTGCACCTGAAGTAGCGCGACTTTGCATGTCAAGGTCGCGCGAGATCGGATCGAAAGTCGCGCGAGAACAGATTGCTTCTCGCGCGAGTTTATTTGTTAAAATAGCGCATAAAAAAGCCCGTTTTGTACTAATAAAACGGGCAAAGTGTGTATAAGGTCAGAGTTCCCTAACCCCGGAATGAATGAAATTTAGTATAAATAAGAGGTGTTAAAAGCTCTTTTTGAAGATAATATGGAGTAATATTATTTAACAAATAAAGGCTTCTTTCTATGTACCTCACAGCACATGAAGAAAAAAGAAAGAGGTGGTTATTTTTGATGTTTGCCGGTATGGCAATTTTTCTGAAGTACAATGGACATACCCTTGACTCCTGGCAGTGTAATCTGCCATGTTGTACGATCATTAAAAGTATAGTGAGTAAGAAGAGTATTTCCATGGTTTTCAAACTTAAGATGTTGCTAAGGTACTAAAAATCCAAGGTATTGTCAATTTGAAGTCAGATTGTGTTGCATCAATGATACACCACTTTGCCTTAAAATCTTCTAAGTCTCAAAATCTCTTCGACTTAAATTATTATCAAAAGCCCAATTTATTTGACAATAATTTTTGCCGTCCGACAATAAGTATTTACCTTTGAAATGTCGTGTATGCCTAAGAGATCTTAAACTTGCATTGAATGTGGTTAATGATGTATATTCTTAGGAGGTGCATCGATGGAGGCCAAAGAAGTTTTACTATGTAGTTTTGCCTCCTATTTTATTTAAAAGGTTACAATCTTTCGTATGCAGTAAGAAGTATAGGAGCCATCGAATCAGATGTTGATCTTTGTGTTGGCAGATTAAGTTTACTCTTTGTTGGATATTGCCGTTCTTGGTCTAAATATATTTGACCATTCGAAAAGAGAAACTTATAGCTTTGAACGTATATGATTTAGTAGTGATTGGATGGTATAATCGTTTGGTAACATCGTTTTTTGTCTGTCTTAGTTTTGATCGATATTAAACTTTTGTTGTTTTGATTATCCTAACTCTAATGCATTGATAAAGAAATATCATTATGTCGATAATTAGAAAAGTCGTTGTTCCGATAGCAGCCATACTTACCATAGGCTCTATCAGTATTGAGCAAATGTCAGCTCAAACACCAATCTCTCTTGATAGTTGCTATCGTTTGGCAACTAAGCAAAATAAGGAGATTGCTGTAGCAAAACATGAGATTGAGGCAGCCCGACTCAAAGAGAAGGAAGTGAGTGTCAACTTCTTCCCTCAAGCCACTTTGTATGGTGGAGCATTTAAATTTGGGGATGACCTTCAGCCCATTGATTATGATCGGATTTTTGGGGGATTTTCTCCGCTTATTCCTAACATGATCAAGGAGCGTACAAAATTGGATATGTCCTCAGTGAGTTTTGCGGCAGTCAATGTAATCCAGCCTCTTTTTATGGGTGGTAAGATTGTGGCGGCTAAAAATATGGCACACGAGGCAATTGCTATCAAAGAAGGTGGTCTTCAAATGAAGACGAGAGATACTTATGCAAGTATTGATGAGGCTTATTGGCAAGTGGTAGCTCTGAGCAGTAAATTGAGGTTGAGCAAGTCTTATCTTAAACTTCTCAATGATGCACTCAAAGATGTGACAGTCTTGTATGAGCAAGGTATTGCTACAAAGGCTGATGTGTTGTCTGTAAAAGTAAAGCAGAGTGATGCCGAAGTAACGCTTACCAAAGTTGAGAATGGCCTCGAACTATCCAGAATGCTACTGTCTCAAAGGTTGGGACTTGATCCATCTATCAAGTTGTCTTTGGTAGATGAAGAGGATGGACGTCTAAATTCAGATACAGATTTGCTTCCACAAAAGATGGATGATCTCGATATTCAAAGTGTGATCGAAAGAAGACCTGAAATAAAGAGCCTTACAGCTGCAGAAAAGGTATTCAAGTACAATCGCAAGATGGTAGCTGCGGACATGCTTCCACATGTGGCTTTGATAGGTGGTTATTCGCTTACCAATCCAAATGTTTGGGGAGATAAGGTAAGTCACAATTTGGGTGGTACTTATCATGTCGGAGTTGCTGTCAGTGTCCCTCTTACCGGTATTGTCAGTGGAGCTTTTAAGTACAATGGAGCTTCAGAGGGGCTGGCTATTCGAAAACTTGAAACGGAAGATGCACGAAACAAAATCAATTTGCAGATCAATCAGACAAGGCTTAATCTCGAAGAAGCCTATAAGCAGCTCAATACAGCTATTGTAAATAAGCAAAATGCAGACGAAAACCTTCGTTATGCGAGGGTAGGATATAAAGAGGGTGTAATCCCCGTAATCAATCTTACAGCTGCACAGACAGCATGGATTCAGGCCGGAGATGCTTTGATAGATGCTCATATCTCATTGCGTCTGGCTCAAGGTAAATATGAGCGTGCCGTTGGTATTATGCCGATTGCTGAATGAAATATATTTGATGTCTTACAGAAGCCTATTATAAATGGAAACTCAAAACCAAAACATTAAGGAGAATAAGTCGAAGCAGTTTAATGTAAATAATATGCTGCTCGCGTTTATTGTGGTGATTGTTGTTATTGCGGCAATTGCCCTCGTTGGTATCTTTTTCTTGAAACCTAAACCCGTCCCAATCGTTGGTCAGGTGGAGGTAGATGAAATCCGAGTGTCAGGTAAGGTGCCGGGACGTATTGCACAGTTTTTCGTGGAAGAGGGACAAATGGTCAAGGCCGGAGATACTGTTGTAAGAATTTTCACACCCGAGGTAGATGCCAAGCTCGTTCAGGCAAAAGGTGCTCAAATGTCGGCAGATGCGATGAAGGCAAAAGCTGATGATGGCACTCGAAGTGAGATTAAACAACAGGCATTTGAAATGTGGCAGAAAGCCAAGGCTGGTCTAAAGATAGCCGAGCAGAGCTTCAATCGTATCAAAAGACTTTATGAGAAGGAGGTTGTACCGGCCCAAAAGTACGATGAAGTGAAGGCTCAATATGAGGCAATGGTAGCTACCGAAAAAGCGGCTCATAGTCAATATCAGATGGCTCTTAACGGAGCTCAATGGCAGGATAAACAGGCTGCGGCCGGTTTGGCTGAAAAAGCCGGTGGTGCTATCAAAGAGGTAGATGCTTATCTCAAAGAGGGGCATTTGGTTTCTCCTATTGATGGACTTGTAAGTGAGATCTTTCCACATGCGGGAGAGCTTGTGGGAAGTGGAGCTCCTATCATGAATATTTATGATCCGAGTAAAAAGAAAGTCATCTTTACGATGCGTGAAGATCTTCTTGGTGATATTCGTATTGGCAGTATTATCAAAGGAAAAGTTCCGGCTGTTGAGAATAAAGAGTATTCATTCCGTGTAACTAAAATCCATGATATGGGTACTTATGCAGCTTGGAAAGCATCCAAACCTTCTGAGCAAATTGATTTGCGTACGCTCGAGATAACAGCGGTACCTGTACAAAATGAAAATGTAACTAACCTTCTCCCCGGTATGTCCGTTGTATTAGAAGGTAGATACCAATAATTGCTGATCCTGGAGATATGCTGAAACGTTTTCGTATCGTTTGGGAAGTGCAAAAAAGAGAATTGCAAAGATTGGGCAAGGGACCATATCTTTTTTGTATGGTTGTTGTCCCGGTCTTTTGTGTATTCTTTTTCTTGAATATTATGAGTGTGGGGTTGCCTCAGGGCCTTCCGGTAGCTGTAGTAGACCAAGACAACACCATATATTCGAGGGCACTTATTCGCAATCTTGGAGTACAGCAGCAGAGTGATGTCAAGATGCGTACCACCTCATTTGATGAGGCAAGGATAGCTATGCAGAAAGGACAGATCTATGGTATATATTATATCCCCGACGGCTTTGCCGCGAATGTAATCAAAGGAGCTCGTCCGGAAATTTCCTATTATTTCAATGCTTGTTATCTAATGGCAGGGAGTCTGACATTTAGGGATATGAAGATGATGTCGGAGCTTGCCAATGGTAAGGTGATTCTGTCTTTTGCCGAAGCCAGAGGTGTCCCTACAGAGGATGCCATGGCTCGAATACAGCCTATCAAAGTCTCTTCTTATGTCCTTGGTAATCGCTGGCTAAACTATTCGATTTATCTCAACAATACTATATTGCCCGGTATATTGCAGCTTATGATCTTTATGGTGACGGCATATGCAATAGGGATGGAGATAAAACTAAAGACAGCCAGAGAGTGGCTTAGACGATCTAAGGGGTCCATTTCATTGGCACTACTTGGCAAACTATCTGTCCATTTTTTGATATTTTTTGTCGTGGGATTGTTTATGCTGGCCTCTCTCTACGGGTATAATAGCTTCCCTATGGGCAATGGCTGGGGACCTATGATAGCCAATCTGATGTTGTTGATAGTGGCATCACAAGCAATGGGTATTTTCTTTATATCTGTACTTCCTACTCCTCGCTTGGGGCTTAGCTTTGCGACACTTTTGGGAATGCTTTCGTTTTCGATAGTTGGTTTTACTTACCCGCTGACTGCTATGCCACCGGCTATTCAAGCGCTGTCGTATATATTCCCTCTGAGACATTATTTCCTCATCTATGTAGATCAGGCTCTTAATGCAAGAGCGGTTTATTATTCATTGTTCTCTTATGCGTTTTTGGTGTCATTCTGTCTATTGCCTATGTTGACAATGAGACGACTCAAGAGAGCCTTGATAGAATTTAAATATATGCCTTAACTTATGGGTAAACGATTTAATATACGTGATGGTATCAGAGATACTTACTTCATCTGGTTGCGCGAATTGAAGGATACTTTTCGGGACCAAGGGGTGATTATCTTGTTCTTTGTAGTACCTCTCTTTTATCCACTCTTGTATACATACTTTTATAACAATGAAATTGCTGTCAAATCAAAGTTGGTCGTAGTGGATATGGATCATACCGATTTGTCCAGGAAGTTTATTCGTATGGTCAATGCAACACAGGGTGTGGATGTCGTGTCTGTTACGGTTAATGCCAATGAAGCAGCCGAGATGCTCAAGAGAAAAGAGGCGTATGCCATAGCTCGTATTCCAAATGGATTTAGAAAAAGTATCTATGAAGGCAAGCAAACGGAAGTGACCTTATACAGTGATCTTTCGAGTATCTTATACTACAAAAACTTTATGCTCGTCTTAAATGATGTTTCACTTAAGATGGGGAGAGAGTTTGTCAAAAATCATGAGACAGATGCAACAGGTGAACAGGCCGAGATCTTAATTAGACCTTTGCCAAATAAAGATATTGCTTACTTCAATGCCGCTTCCGGATATGCTTCATTCTTGATGCCTGTGGTGTTGATTTTGATCATTCAACAAACGATGATTATGGGTGTAGGTATGCTTGCCGGTACCAATAGGGAGCGAAATCGCAACCATTTGCTTATTTCTGTTGCAAGTGATGTGAGAGGTCCTTTGCGTATCGTATTTGGCAAGAGCATTGCTTATATCATGATTTATGCCATTGTTTGTGTTTGGATCTTGTTGGCGGTTCCCGCAATTTTTGACTTGCCGAGATTGGCCAACCCTCTCACATTGGCATTGTTCATTTTGCCTTACTTACTCGCTTGTACCTTCTTTTCTCTATTTATTTCATGTTTCATTAGAAACAGAGAAGAGAGTATGTTGCTTGTGGCTTTCTCTTCATTGCCTTTCCTATTCCTTACAGGTATTCCTTGGCCAACGGAAGCTATGCCACAATTTTGGCAGTACTTTTCGCAACTGATACCAAGTACTTTTGGAGCAAGAGGCTTTGTAGCACTCAACAGTATGGGAGCGTCGATGAGCATCATTGCAAATTATCACTTTATGCTATGGCTGCAAGCCGGATTCTATTTTATACTATCAGCACTGGGATATGCATATCAATTCAAACTACGTGCAAAGAAAATTCATATAGAAGAGGCTAAATAGCATCAATCATCAAAGTAAGTTCATCTTATAGAAAAAGGCTGTTTGAAAATATGGAATTGTAAGAAAACTCTTTTACCTCGACAGTCGCAGCTCTTTTAATTAAATAAAATCAATCGCTATCATTGAGTTTTGCTCTTTGATAGCGATTGATTTTTACAAATGATAGTTGATTCGATGCGAGTGAAGTTTTGACACAGCCACTTTGATTGCTTGCCGCAATCTATAATTTGCAATGTTTGAAATGATGATTGAAGTTTGTATTTTTACACAAGAATGTAAATCTATAACCTTTTCGGAATGGAAGAAAAAGAAGAATTTTTATCTCATTTGTTTAGCCCGCAAGATCTTATGCAACTCGAAGCTCATGGAATGGACTATGATTTGGCTTTGGAGCGTATTCAGATGATTATTGATGGGACACCTTATCCTGAAATTATAGCTTCGGCATCTCTTGAACGTGGTGTAATACACGTTAATCGTGAAGATTATTCAATATATATGGATCTGTGGAATGATTATTTGCATTCTTCGGAGAGTAATGTGTGTAAGATGGTGCCGGCTTCCGGTGCAGCCACTCGGATGTTTAAGGATTTGTACAATTTCTTGGATGCCCCTTATGATGAGCCTCAAACAGAACAAGAGAAGATGTTTTTTGATCATATTGATGAATTTGCATTTTTTGAACTTCTTAATGAGTCTTGTTTGAGAAATGAATGGAAACCTATTCAGAGACTTATTTCTACCAAAGATTATAAGACAGTTGTAAAGAATCTTCTTACCGAAAAAGGTATCAATTATGGCAATATGCCGAAGGGTCTTCTGCTATTCCACCACGGATTACGCTCTCCGAGAACAGCTGTAGAGGAGCATATGGTAGAAGCTGTGAGCTATGCAAAACCAAGTTCCGGAAAGGTAAAACTTCATTTTACGGTTTCAGAAAAGTTTAGAGGAGCCTTTGAAAATCTTATTAAGAAGAAAAAAGAGGAGTACGAAGATTATTATTGTATGCGTTTTGATATCTCGATGAGTGTGCAAAAGTCTTCAACAGATACGATTGCTCTTACTCCTGAAGGGGAGATATTTAGGCTTCCGTCAGGAGAAATATTATTTAGACCTGGTGGCCATGGCGCTTTGATTGAGAACCTGAATGAACTTGATGCAGATATAATCTTTATCAAGAATATTGATAATGTTGTGCCGGCAGAGCACCTGTGCGACACGATTATATACAAGCAACTATTGGCCGGCATATTGATTGCGGTCAGAAAGAAGGTATTTAGATATGTCAATCTGCTCAAAGCAAAGAAGGCAAGCAGTAGTGATATGCAGGAGATGATTAAATTTTTGCATAACAATTTTTGCGTTGATCTTCCGGAGACAGATTTGGATAGTGATGATGCATTGGCCGAAAGTTTGCTGAGAAAGCTTGACCGCCCGATAAGGGTTTGTGGTATGGTTCGCAATGAAGGAGCTCCTGGAGGAGGTCCGTTTATTGTGAGGGAGCCTGATGGGTCCAGTTCGCTTCAGATATTAGAAAGTTCTCAAATCAATAAAAAGGACAGTGAGCAGATGGCTTTCTTCGAAAATGGTCAATTCTTTAATCCCGTTGATTTGGTTTGTTCGAAGTTGAAGCCGGAAGGTGGATATTATCGTTTGTCGAGATTTGTCAATCCGAGTACTGCTTTTGTATCTGAAAAGACATACAATGGCAAGTCTTTGCTTGGCCTTGAACTTCCCGGCCTATGGAATGGGGCAATGCATTATTGGCTGACTCTTTTTGTGGAAGTACCCTTGTCTACGTTTGCACCTGTCAAAACGGTACTTGATCTTTTGGCTCCACAACACAAATAATATATTGTCTCAACTTTGCCTTGGAATTTATTCCCTCTTTGTTGAAAGACCCTTATAATGGCATTCAGGGATAAACAATTGAAGAATGGTTAATAAGTGTTTTGTAAGAATTCAAACCTGCTTATAAGATCTGTTTTATCACCAAGAAACCGGATTTGTTGTAACATTCTTCATCAATAATCGCTACCTTTGAGAATAGTAAATCAAAACAATAAATAAATATATCTATGGAAGAAATTAAGAATAGAATAGAGCGTCTCAGAGCTGCAATGAAAAAGTATGGCTTTTCTGCATATTTAGTTCCTTCAGCTGATGCCCATTTGGGTGAATATACACCGGAAAAGTGGAAGTCTCGTTCATGGATTTCGGGATTTACAGGAAGTGCAGGGACCGTGGTAGTAACAGAAAAAGAGGCAGGACTTTGGACCGATTCAAGATATTTCTTACAAGCCGGACAGCAGCTTGAAGGCACCGGCATACAGTTGTTTAAGGAAGGTTTGCCAGAAACCCCCAGTATAGAACAATACTTAACCAAAACGCTTCAAGCCGGACAGGTGGTTGCTTGTGATGGTAAGTGTTATTCGCACGGGGAAGCTATGGCTATGGAGGCTCATTTGGACAACTTTGGTATTAAGTTTGATGTTTCTGAAGATCTCTTCGGCCCTGATGTTTGGGCAGATAGACCATCACTTCCAAAAGGCGAATTGTTTGACCAACCTGTAAAATATGCCGGCGAATCAGCTAAAGATAAGATTAATAGAGTAAGGGAAGCTTTGCATAGTCATGGAGCCAATAGCTATATCATCACGATGATCGATGAATTAGCTTGGGTCTTTAATGTTCGTGGCCGTGATGTGGAATGCAATCCGGTAGGTGTTGCATATGGTTTTATCAATGACGATAAGGCTGTTTTGTTTGTATTAAACGAAAAGATTCCTCAGTCGCTTCGCACTATTTTAGAAGGGCAGGGTATTGAGATCAGGCCTTATGAAGAGGCTTATGAATTTGTTTCAAAGCTTCCTAAAGAATCTAAGGTGTTTGTTGATGGAGCAAGAACCAATGAGGCATTCTTTAGAGCTGTCCCAAAAGAATGTCGTATCGTAAGTGGAGTTTCTCCCATTGCTCTCATGAAAGCTGTTAAGAATGAAACAGAATTGAATGGTGTTCGTGCTGCCATGAAACGTGATGGAGTTGCTTTGACTCGTTTCTTTATGTGGCTGGAATCAGCTTTGGATAAAGGAGAAAAAGTGACCGAGGTTGATATTGATCGAGTATTGGCAGACTTTAGAGCTAAGCAGGACCTTTATTATGGTGACAGCTTTGATACGATTGCAGGATATAACGATCATGGAGCTATTGTACATTACAGAGCCAACGATGAGTCAGCTTACGAGGTAAAGAAATCCGGTACTCTTCTTTTGGACTCCGGTGGACAATATTATGATGGTACGACTGATATTACTCGTACTGTTTCTTTGGATGGCCATCCAAGTCCTGAGATCAAGTCTGATTATACATTGGTTATGAAGGGGCATATTGCAATTGCAACAGCCAAATTTATTGAGGGAACGAGAGGCAACCAGATTGATATTTTGGCCAGAAAGCCTTTGTGGGACAATGGTCTTCACTATGGACATGGTACCGGTCATGGTGTTGGCTGTTTCCTTAATGTACATGAAGGTCCCCAGAATATTCGTATGGACAATAACCCAACTGAGATGTTGCTCAACTCGATTACATCTAATGAGCCGGGTGTTTACCGTGGTGGTAAATGGGGTATCCGTATTGAAAACCTTGTCAGATGTCAGGTTGTGGATGAGACAGAATTTGGTAGATTCTTTGGATTTGAGACTCTTACACTTTTCTACTTTGACAACAATATGATAGAAAAGTCTATGCTTACGGCTGATGAAATTGCATGGTACAATGCTTATCAAGCTCGTGTGTATGAGACACTTTCACCCATGCTTGAACCTCATGAGGCTGCATGGCTCAAGGAAAAGACGAAAGCTATTTGATAAGAAAGATTATATATGATCAATCATCTTGTAAGTTTGTAGTTGAAGAATAAAGGATGATTGATAACTTTGTGGGGCTGATTTTACCTCTTGTGGGTTGATCAGCCCTATTTAACTCAAAGATGTCTTTAGATTATTGGGATGGAAAATATATAAGAGAAGATTTTATGATATATTTTGGCTTGTTTTAAGCTCTGACTACTGTCATATTCTGCTGTTAGATACCAAAAATAATTTCATAAATACGATCTCTTTCTATTGATATATTTGGGTTTGATGAAACTACATCAACAATAGTAAGTCAGTTTTAATATAGATAGTATGGCATTAATAAAGTCAGTTAGGGGATTTAGCCCAAAGATTGGAGAGAATTGTTTCTTGGCCGAGAATTCGACAATAGTAGGCGATGTTGAGATGGGTGAAGGTTGCAGTATTTGGTTTGGCGCAGTGCTTCGTGGCGATGTCAATAGTATTCGTCTTGGTAATCATGTCAATATACAGGACAATGCCTGTATTCACACTCTTTATCAAAAGTCTGTAACAGAGATTGGTGACTACGTGTCAGTTGGTCATAATGTTGTGATTCATGGAGCTAAGATAGAGGATTATGCGTTGATTGGAATGAATGCGGTTGTGCTTGATCATGCTGTGATTGGCAAAGGGGCTATTGTCGCTGCGGGCTCTGTTGTACTTGGTGGTACAAAAGTGGAGCCTGGTTGTATCTATGCCGGCGTTCCTGCAAAGTTTGTCAAGAAGGTCGATCCCGATCAGTCTGCAGAGATGAATCAGAAGATAGCACACAACTATTCTATGTATGCATCTTGGTATATGGAAGAGAAGGAAGATTGAAAATAAGTATGCATTGCATCTCAGAAATATTGAGCTTTGCTGATAAGTATCGAGATGTGAATCCCGATCGTATTTTGCTTGGCAAGAATTTCATTCCTCATGAATTAAGAAAAGCGGTTGCTCTACAAGTTGAGTTAAGACGTAAGCTGCAGCACAAGTTGCCTTCGTGGGCTGAGAGTCATGTCTATATCCCATCAAAACTTGCTTTGGAGCAATCCTCTTCTATGACAATTGCCAAATACAAGACTCGGTTTGTTGGTGAAAAAGATGTGGTAGCGGATTTAACCGGAGGACTTGGGGTTGATTTGTACTATTTGAGTCGTGCCACTTCTGAGATGTGCTATTACTGTGAAAAGCAGGAGCAATTGGCTGAGGCTGCAAAGTTCAATTACAATTTGCTTTGCCAAGACCGTATTCCCCATGTGTTTTGTGGTGATTCTTTGTCAATGTTGGATGATCTTATAAGTAAAGGCGTCTCTTTGATTTATGTTGATCCGGCTCGAAGGGCAGGTATTGCGGGAGGCAAGGAGTATGAGCGCAAATATGCAATCCGAGATTGTCAGCCTGATGTTTGCAAACTGATCCCTTTATTGCCTCAGAATGGAAGTGTCCGCCTATTGATCAAGTTGTCTCCGATGTTGGATATCAAAGATACTCTTCTCTCTGTTGGTGTTGCAAGTGAGATGCATATTATTTCTCAAAAGGGTGAATTGAAAGAACTGCTCCTGTATTGTGATATGTCTAAAGAGATCTCTTGGGAGCAGGTACCAATCACTGTTGTTGATTTGGCAACTGCAAATCAATTTATCTTTACTTTAGAAGAAGAGCAAAATGCCAAATATCAGCTGGCAGAACATATAGCTCAGTATCTTTATACACCCAATGCGGGCATAATGAAATCGGGAGGTTTTAAATCGTTAGCCATAAGATTAGGACTTCAGATTTTACATCCTAATACGCATATTTTCACATCGAATTGTTTATGTGACAAATTCCCGGGTAGGGTATTGAAGGTTCACGAGATAATCCCTTTTCATAATAAGAACTTTAAAGCTCTCAAATCTTCGGTGAAGGCAGCTAATGTCTTTTGTCGCAACTTCAAACTGACCACCAATCAATTGAGAGATAAATTGAAAATGAAAGAGGCAGAAACTCCATATGTAATAGGACTAAAGGCTATGGGTGATGAGCAGTTTATCGTAGTGGCAATTCCAGTTTAGATGATAGATATCTTATTTGTTAATAAAATACAATGTGTCTTCTGTTTTAGTTCTCATTTTTAATGAGACTGATACCTAATAATTGTTAAGAGTGCCAAACTCTTCCCCTTTATATTCTCTTTTATCCATAACCATTCGCCCCTTTTTAGGTGTCTTTTTATAATGTGTTGATTTATAGCTAGTTATATTTTTCTATGCTTTGGTATTGTTTGTGGAACGGCTTGGAATAAGTCTTTCATCAAGTTGTACCATTCAATGTGATCTTCTAATTGTATCCTTTAGTTAATTTATGTTGCTAATTATAGGCCTTAATCTACCTAATAATGTGTATTGATGACATTTTATGCACTTTCTACTTTTGTGTAGTTATTAAAATCGATTAAGCAAAATGAATGCGACACTTAAGCCCATTCTTACGGGCTTTTTATTTTTTATAGTGGCCAATCCACTATTAGGAAATGATGTTAGGGTTGTGGAAAAGGATTCGGTTAAAACTGGTTATGTAGATGCCTATTCGGGTGCTACTAAACAAAATGTGGGAGGTCCGTCAGCTCCTTCCCGATTTGAAGTTTCCGGATATGGAACAATCAATTATCACAATTACACCCGTTTTGATACTGATAAATATCAAACCAATAAGTTTGATTTTGAGCGTTTATCAATTTACTTAAACTATCTGATCAATGATTGGATGAAGTTGAAGGCTGAATTTGAATTTGAGCATGGAGGCACAGGTGCTTCTATGGAATTTGATTCGCAAGAGGAGGCCGGCGAGTTTGAGGTTGAGGTTGAGCAGGGAGGTGAAGCCAAATTGGAGCGTCTTTACCTTGAGATGCTTCTTCACCCAATGGCCAATCTAAGAGTTGGTCGCTTTAAACTGCATATTGGTTCGGCTCAAACCTTGGATCGACCTACGCAATATTTTACCGTGACACGTCAGGAGATGGAAAATACGCTTCTTCCTCTTGGATGGTATGAGAATGGTATACAGCTGTTTGGCTCTTTTTTAGATAGGAGATTCGATTACGAACTGTCTGTGTCTACCGGTTTGGATGCAACCGGATTTAGCTCTCGTAATTGGATTAAGAATGGTTATCAGACCCGTTTTGAAATGCCTGTAGCTGAGTCAATGGCTTACTCAGGAAGGTTGGATTATCACTATAGTGAGTATAAAGATGATTTTATGGGAGTATCTGCATATTTCAATAATACAACCAAGAACAGACCCAAAAAGGATATGGAGAATACTCCCGGCAATTTGTTTTTATGTGAAGGGCACTTTTCATTGAATAGACCAAATTGGAGATTAAATACGGTATTATTATGGGGTACACTCCAAAACTCAAATTTGATTTCTCGAAAGAATGCCTCTCTATCAAACAGATTGCAAGTCAAGAGGACCCCTGTAGGCCATCAAGCTCTCGGGTTTTCTTTGGAGGTGGGATACAATGTGTTGAATCTATTTAAACTCAATACAAAACAGAGTCTGTTTGCCTTTGGTCGTTATGACTTCTATGATACTATGTACAAGGTGGAGGGCCTTGTAGCCAAGAGACCGAGATGGAAGAGAAATACCTACACATTTGGCCTCAATTGGTTCCTCAATAAAAATGTTGTGTTTAAGGCAGAGTATCAAGATCGTGTCTTTGGTTCTCGACGAATAGACCGTGTCACATCCAAAGATTTGGGAGGTCATCAGCACGAGACAGCCATCAATATTGGTATGGGTTATTCATTTTAACAAGAACTATATTTAATCAACTAAGTATTGAGACTCCGTTGCGAGGAGCAATCTCAGTACTTCCTAAACTCGTATTTTGATATGAAAAAGCAAATTTTAATGGGATTAGGCCTTTTAGCTGCATTGTCTTTCACTGCTTGCAGCAGTAGCAAAGAGGATGTAAATAGCAATCTGGAAAGCTTAGAGCAGTCTACACTTAAAGATGAAGCTACTAAGATTATGATCCCGACGTATGAGACTCTTGTAGCCAGAGCCAATGAATTGAAAGCTGCAATAGAGAAGTTCAAGAGTACCCCTTCTAAAGAAACCTTGGATGCTGCACGTTCAGCTTGGCGCAATGCTCGTTTGCCATGGGAGCAATCCGAAGCCTTTCTTTTTGGTCCTACCGGTGACAATGGCATCGACCCGGCATTGGATTCATGGCCGGTTGATGTGTCAGCGATGAATGATGTCCTTAATGGCACACAATCTATCACAGCAGAATCTTTAGCTGTTAATAATGATGCCAGAGGGTTTCACCTCGTAGAGTATCTTCTTTGGGGAGAGTCAGGAAATAAGAGTTATGATGTCTTTACTCCAAGACAGATGGAGTATTTATTGGCTGCATCAGAGGATATTTGTAACAATGCCAAAAAGCTTGTGACATATTGGACTCCTTATGCTGAGAAACTTGCTTCTGCCGGAGATCCTGGAAATGTTACTTATCCATCTTTCGATGCAGCTTTCCAACAGTTGGTAATGGGTATGATTGACATCAGTAATGAGGTTGGTAACGAGAAGATTGAGAATCCTTTGAATGGAAAGGATGAAGACGATCAGCACAAAGACAATCAGCCTCATCCGGATTTGGAAGAATCTCGTTTTAGTCATAATTCAAAGACAGATTATATCAATAATATAGAAAGTGTCGCAAATGTTTACGAGGGAAAACTCAATGGTAAAAACTATAAAGGCGTGAGTCAGGTGGTTGTAGCAATAGCAAAAGAGAAGAACAACAATGCTTTGTTGGAGCTCAATAATCAAATTATTAAGCAGATTGCAGTTGCTCAAAAAGCAATTTCTAATATCCCAGGAACATTTACAGATGCTATTAAAGCTGACAATGCAGCTGGACGAAAAGCGGTTAAATTGGCTCAAAAAGAGGTTGGATTGCTCAATGAACTTCTTTTGAAACTTAATGGCATGGCCTTTAATGCCGCTCCTCCGACAGAAGAATAGGTATGTTAGCCGTAAGGTTATTAATTATCAACCCAAAGATTTCTTTAGAAGAGTTGTATATAGCACAGTATTGACCTTTTTGGGTTAAAGAGGGTGTACCAAAACGTATGTTTGATACATCCTCTTTGAAGCTATTTGAGATGTTGTTCCCGAATAGTATTCTCAAATCAAGCTCTTAGAATAATAAATTACACAACAATGGAACGATTGATTTATCCTTTATCTGCATTGGCTCTCCTTTTCTCGGTTTCTTGTTCGGAAGATACACCGGAGCCACCATTGGCAGACTATAATATCAGCAATTATTACTCCGGAGGAGAGGGTACCATATTTCTGCAATCAAGTCATGCTTTTAGTCAGCCAATTGGAGGGTTGTCCAAACAAGAGGAGGATGTGCATACCGACGGAGATGCTTTGTTTGATGCCATATTTGTTACGGCCGGGAACAAGGTAAATTCGGGTATCGGACCTCTTTACAATAATAATTCATGCAATGCTTGTCACCCGAATGACGGAAGAGCCATTTTCCCAAAAGATCTCAATACTACTACCGGTTTCTTTTTAAGGATAAGTAGTGGTAATGATCCAATTATGGGTCCAATCGATGCAAAAGGATTTGGTGGGCAATTACAACAGATGGCTGTGCCTGGATTGAAACCAGAGGTTAAGTTTAGGGTCCAATATTCTCCAAGAGTAGAAACCTTTGCTGATGGAACAAAAGTTGTATTGCAGAAGCCCACATATTCAGTATATGATCCTTACATACCTCTTCCTGCAAGTTATGAGCTATCGCCAAGGTTGGCAATGCCTGTAATTGGTTTAGGGCTCCTTGAATATATCCCGGAATCAGAGATATTGTCCTATGCGGATCCTTCTGACAAGAATGGAGATGAGATCTCCGGTCGTCCAAATTATGTGTGGAATGCCGAGCATAAGCGTACAGAGCTTGGCCGATTTGGCTGGAAGGCAAATACATCTACTGTGAGGGAGCAGACAGCCGGAGCCATGGCCAATGATATGGGGTTGAGTAATCCTATCTTTCCTGTGGAGCCATGTCGTAACCAGTCAAATGGTGATGATGGAAAGTATAATGGCATAGAAATATCTCCATCACAACTTGATGCTGTAGAGTTCTACTGCCAAACTTTGGGTGTGCCGGCACGACGAAATATCAAAGATAATGGAGTAAGAAGAGGGGAATATCTTTTTACAGAATTAGGATGTGCCCTATGTCATATTCCGACAATGAAGACCGGATCCGGAAAGATAAAAGCTCTCTCAAATCAAACCATCCATGCCTATACTGATATGTTGCTTCATGATATGGGGGATGGCTTGGCTGATAATCGTTCGGATTTTTTGGCAACAGGCAATGAGTGGAAAACACGTCCTCTATGGGGTATTGGATTGACTGTAACTGTAAATAATCATGAGAATTATCTTCATGATGGAAGAGCTAAGACATTAGAAGAGGCTATTTTGTGGCATGGTGGCGAAGCTCGAACAGCAAAAGACAAGTATAAGGCTTTGTCCAAAACAGATCGGAACAATCTGATTAAGTTTTTGAGATCGTTATAATTTCCTTCCCGACAGCTTTCTGAAAAGCATCCTTACTGGTTATATGGGGCAGGGCAACCGCATCAAAATAGGCTTATCTTTGGGTTATGGATATACAAGATTATTTTTCTAATGTAGAAGATCCACGTGTAGTGGGTCGTTGCAAGCATAAGTTAAGCGATATTCTAGTTATAGC
>NZ_JBHSGO010000197.1:0-19370 GCF_042654485.1 Falsiporphyromonas endometrii
TTCTTCATGCTTAACCATTCGTTTTGACAACATTTCAATGATCTCTTTAGTGTTTTCGAACCGACTTTTGTCAGTTCTATTGTTTAACTTTTAATTTTTCGGTAAAAATTTACCGAAGTATTGTATCTGTAAACAGGAAGTTATTGGTATCATTAAAGACTTTGGTCAATGATTAATAACTTCCTGTTTTCTATGTTAATGGTTATTTTAGATATAGCTTTGTTGCTGTTTTGGTATCATTTATAATTGCAATGGCTATATAGTTGTTTGCACTTAAGTTGTCATATTCCAATTCCTCTCCTATTGCATGCATTATCTTATCTCCATTCATGTTGTATAAATAGATCTCAGAGGCCTCGGAATATTTAATGGTTTTTCCATTGCATATCCATTTTGAGTCATTGTTGATTTTGACAGCAGACAGCTTTGAGGTTACAATGATGGGTTTTGATTGAAGAGTTAAGTTTGGAGCTATCTTATTTTTTACTTTGCAATGATATATACCGGTGGCAGGATTATTATCACATTGTATTGAGTATGTCTTATTGGTAGCTCCTTTTATAGGTTTCTCATCCAAATACCATTGATACTGATTGGGTATGATTTTATCTCCGTCATTTATGTCTATTGGCTCATCGGTAATGGCATTTAGTTCGAGTTGCTTGTCTCCCTCTTTGATTTCTACTTGTAACTCTTGTCCATAAGGATTCATCGAGTCATATACAACCTCATAATTGTTGTCTTCCATATTATTTAGGCCTACATTCTCAAAACTCTTAAAGTTAAAGTCGTTGCCTGTTATGACTAACTTGGCAGGATAAAATTTGTTGAATGGTTCATCTGCACCATTGTAGGTGTATCTTTGGGTTACTAATGGTCCATAAAAATGGTTGTTGGATATATTACAATTTCCCAATGATGGAAGATCTTCTTCTAATAGAGTTGACAGTTCTCCATTAAATTGATTGTCATTTAATAGTAGTATTCCTATTGAAGGTATTTTCATCACTGTAGCTATTGGGTTTCCACTTAGTTTATTTCCTCTTAGGTTAAGAGTCGATAGATTCTGAAAATTTCCCCAACTTTCCGGGATTGTTCCTTCAAGATTGTTATCCGAGAAGTCAAGTTCAAAGCAGTTGTCCAAGCCTTGTGTTTGATCTTGATTGTCACCATTGTCAGGTGCTATTTCTGCCGGAAGATTACCTTCGAGATTACACGATCCCATTCTAAGTTCTATCAGTGACTTCATCTGTGATAGAAAACTTGGTATCTTACCTCCTATCGGATTGCCGGATATTATGAGACGTCTGAGTTTACGTAGTTTACTGAGATTGGGTAGCGGTCCTTCAAATTGATTGCCTCCGGCAATGTTTAGTATCTCAAGGTCCAGCATATCTCCTAAAGATTGTGGAAGTTTGCCACTAAATTTTGATCCATAAAGTAGAAGTCTACTCATATGTTGCCAATTGCCAATCTCCTCTTCGAGATGTCCACCTATGCCGGTGTTTTGAATTTCTAATTGAATGAGATTCAGTTTGTATATACTTTTATCCAATGTACCTGTCAATCCTTTATTCCCTTTTTTGCTTCCGCCCAGAAGAAATTCTCTAAGTAGGGGCATCTTCGAAAAGTCAAAATTGATATCTCCTTCAAACTCATTATCGTACAATGCGTATAAAATCAAATTTGGAAAATTGCTCCATGTAGCAGGTATTTGACCTTTCAAGTTATTATTGTTGAGTAAGATCCACTGCACCTTCGGTAAGGTTACATTTTCGGGCAATCGGCCACTTAGGGCATTGTCGTTTAAATAAAAACACTCACAACTTGGCAGATTAATATTTTTAGGCAGAGAGCTGGTGAGAGTTTTCTGTCCTCCAATGTTTTGCATTGATAAATTAAGGTAGTTAAGTTTTGGAAGGACGAATATCCCTTCCGGTAGATTGCCTGAGATTGAGTTGCAAGATAGTTCCAGTTTGGTTAGTTCTTTGAGAGTACTAAGAGATTGGGGTAATTGTCCTTTTACACCGGAGAACCAAAGGTCCAGTTCGATGACGTGTCCATCCTTGATTACAACTCCGTTCCATTTCGACGGATCTTGGCTCAGATCCCATTTGTGTGAATTAGTCCAGTTTTTTCCGTCACATTGATTGTAGAAATCAATAAGTGCATTTTTTTCGTTCTCCGGAATCGTAGTTTGTGACTTCACCGGACACTGACCGAACATTCCTAATGTTGCAACAATGGTCAATAGCGTCAAAAATCGTTTCATAATATTTTTAATTAGTGTTAGTCAATCTTCCAAATAGCTCTTTAGGAAGACTGAAATAATATCAACTTAATATAATGGTAGTGTCTGGTCGCAAATGTACAAATTAATCTTTTAGCCGGAGGTCATGGGTGGTTAGGTTCTTAGTTCGCCATAGTGAAATGCTTTTATCAATATTGAATTATTCTTGGTTTGTCATATATTTGCACCCACATGAAATCTAAGTATATGTTTTTCTCCCTCTACAAGCATTATTGGCAGTCAGTTTTGAGATCGAGTATGGCCTCTCTTAAGACTTCTAATCTTATTATCAGTCTTATTGCCATTGCATTTTTGTTGTTAATGTTTACTGTGTTTTTATTTACAGGAGGGTTTGATTCTATTTTTAGATTACTTTCTCCAAATCGGAGTCTTGTGGATTGCTGCGCAATATTGATGTTTCCGGGAGCTTGTATTTTTATCTCTTATCGGTTATTCATGCAGGAGTTCCCTAATTTAAATGTGGATTGTTATAAGCTTCTGCCTGTTCGTAGAGAAACTTTGTTTAGATTCTTTATCGTCAAACCGTTGTTTAATCCCTTGCAATTCATTGCAGTTTATATGCTTGCAGGGCTTATTTTAAGGCAGATGATTTTTCATTTGGGTGATCTTACCGGTGCCGGATGGTTGTTGCTCAATAGTTTTCTTTTTGTCGTGACTGATGTTTTATTGGTTGGTTATGTAAAGTTTAAATACAATATCAATCAGATGTTGGCTCTTCCTGTAAATTTGACGATTTTCTTGTTGTTTTATCTTGTTACGTTTCTTCCGTCAAATATTCTTTCCCTTTTTGAGAATACATTGGTTTTTTTGTTTACTTCTGTTTGGGGATCTTTCATAATCCTCACGATATCACTATTGACTTACAAAAGAAGTATTGTTTGTTATGGAAAGCGCTATTACACTATAGAAGATCAAAAGGGTGTACGAGAGAAGTCTACTTCATCCGGCAATAGGGTGGACCATCTCTTTGCTGGTAAAGGTCAGGTAATGATGATGATTCGTCTTATTGTGAAGCAAATATTCCGAATCAAGTATATCAATAGCCTTGTAATGATGGGTATTTTAACTCCGGTTCTGGTACTGATGTTTTCGATTGGGGAAAAATCCATTTCTCGCTTCTTTGTTGCCGGATTTTTTATCTATACGCCGGTGCTTTCTTTGTACTCTCTTCAATATAAATTTTTTGATTTGTTGATGACTCAGAATATATCATCTAAATGTTATGTCCTTGCCAACTATTATGTTTACTTGATCATAACATCATCGATGCTTTTGATTACTCTGATATTCAATGCTATATATCCATTGGCTGACACCCTTCAATTGATATTGTTTGCCTTGACTTTGATAGGTCCTGTTTTGCACTTAGCTCTCTTTTTTAGTGTTAAGAATCTATTTTATCCTCAGGTGGGCAAGCAGTTTGGTAAAATGAGAGAGTCAATGGGATTTGCTGATACATTTAAGGCAATGGGTTATGTCTTAATTGCAATAATTCTGCCAGCCTTTTTCAAGGGACATAATGTATTGACTTATGGACTTTTGGCTATCGATATATTTACAATCGTTTTTCACAAGTGGATAATACAGATTTCGGTGTGGAACTTTAAGCGAAACAAGTATAAGATGATTGAACGTTTTCACTCCAAGTGAAGTGCAATTAATGCTAATCATAGCTTTTAGATAATATGTTACAAATAAATAATTTGACTAAGGTGTATGGCACCAATACAGTGCTCAATATAGAGTCCCTTTGTATAAACGAAGGAGAAGCCGTTGGTCTTGTTGGCAACAATGGAGCCGGTAAGACAACTCTTTTTAGGTTAATTTTAGATCTAATTCTTTCGGACAATGGTGAAGTTCTGTTTCAAGGAGCTCCGGTCAAAGGCTCAGATGACTGGAAAAGTTTTGTTGGTTCGTTTTTGGATGATAGTTTTTTGATTGATTTCTTGACAGTGAAGGAATATTTTAGCTTCGTTGGCGGACTTCATTCGATGACTGAAGATGAGATTAAGGTTTTTGTTGAGGAGATGTCTCCACTCTTTGGCTTTGAGATTTCGCTTACGGATAATAAATTCATTCGAAATTATTCGACGGGCAATAAAAAGAAGATTGGGATTGCTGCGGCCATGATGGGGCATCCGAGGCTGCTCATCTTGGATGAGCCGTTTACTGCTCTTGACCCTACATCACAGATAAGGTTGAAAAAAATACTCAATGCCAAGAGAGAGCATGAAGGCATGACTCTTTTTATTTCAAGCCATGATTTGAATCATATCACAGAAGTGTCTAAGCGAATAGTCATTCTTAAACAGGGTGAAGTGATTAGAGATATGGAGTGTAATCAACAAACATTGTCTCAGCTGGAGGCATATTTTGATGATTAGAACAGTCGATTTGATATTTATTAAGTAATCTGTTGATATAGATTTGTTTGCCTTTTATCTCAGTGCTAACTGACAGCTAATTATTATGCTTCAAATGGATGGTACAGTCTTAGGAAAGCACCTTTATCACTTTTGATGTATTTTGTTGTTTGCCCATTTTATTTACTTTTGCGCCACCTTGTTTAAATTCAATCGTGGTAATGTTTTGACATTGCAAGAGCGGATAACAGGAACAGACTCAATAGTGTATTTATATTTTTTATTTGAAGGCAATTCAAAGCATCTTCTTATTAATCTTTTATTAAACAGAGAATGTACCATCGTATTATAGAGAGAGCAAAATTTTTTGTCAGTCGCTATATTGCATTGACCTTGATTGTTGGCCTTATCCTTAGGATTGCGCTTTTGATGAACCATCAAACAACAGCTATTCCCGGAATATTTGAAATTGTCAAGACTTTTATCCTTGGTGTGGTCTATGACTTTTGTTTCTCAATGGTTGCACTTATCCCTTTCTTACTATTGTTTTTGGGATGGACCAATTTCAAATACAATAAGTGGGTTGCTATGCTTATAGAGGGATTTCTCGTTGGCATGGTAATATATGTGTTTTGCTTTCATTCTATTTTTGATCAGTATGGTGGAGGAGCCCCTCTCATTGCACAAATATTCTTCACTTATAAACTTGTTAGTTATTCATTAAGACTTTTCTTGCCCGGAATAAGGAAGGTTTGGCGTTTGGTAAGTTGTCAACTGCTATTCTTTGTATACATTTTTCTGACTCTTCTTAATGCTGTTAGTGAATACTTCTTTTGGAATGAATTTGGTGTACGCTACAATTTTATCGCAGTTGATTATTTGATTTACACAAGTGAAGTGCTTGGTAATATCTTTGAATCTTACCCCATTGTACCTCTTTTTGTAGCACTTGTTTTTATTGCTTTGCTTATTCAATATTGGATACAGCGCAAGTCCTTTTATGTTGGAGCAGACTGGAGCTCACGCGAATTGATCTTGTCAGGAGGTTTGATAGTGGTAGGAGCCGTCTTTGGAATGAGTATTTTAAGTTTTAGCCGTTCGGCTCTTCAGAGTGAGAATGTCTTTGCCAATGAATTGCAGTCAAACGGTTGCTATGACTTTATATCGGCTTTTAAGGAGAATAAACTCAATTACGAGCAATTTTATGCCTTGCAAAGTAAAGAAGAATGTGAGGCATTGATGCAGAAGCTGTGTCACAGAAATCTTCAAAATATTCAGCAGATAAGTGATTCGGCAGCTATGGTAGACAAGAATATCATCTTAATAACCGTAGAAAGTCTTAGCGCTTCATTCTTAAAAACTTATGGCAACGATAAGAATTTGACTCCCAATTTAGATCGCTTGATGCAAGAAAGCTTGGTCTTTGACAGTCTTTATGCGGTGGGTAATCGTACTGTCAGAGGTTTGGAGGCGGTCTCAAGATGTGCTCCTCCCACCACAGGCGAGAGTTTGATAAAGCGTCCGGACAATGCCAACCTGTTTACGGTGGGATCTCTTCTTTCAAGACATGGCTACCAATCTAAGTTTTTGTATGGTGGAAATAGCTATTTCGATAATATGGGAACTTACTTTGGTGGCAATAAATATGAGGTGATAGATAAAAAATCGATAGACCCTGCTAAGATTACATTTTCAAATATATGGGGCGTATGTGATGAAGATATGTTTGAAAAGGCAATAGCTATTATGGATGAAGATGCCATAAAATATGAAAAAACCTTCCTGCATATTATGACTGTAAGTAATCATCGCCCTTTTACCTTTCCAAAGGGTAGAATAGCACTTCAAGATGAACCCGAGAAGAGCAGAGATGGCGGTGTAAAATATACCGACTATGCTATCGGTAAGTTTATTGAGCAGGCAAAGAGCAGGTCCTGGTTTAAAAATACAATTTTTGTTGTCGTTGCCGATCATTGTGCATCAAGTGCAGGTAATATTGCTATTCCTATTGATAATTATCACATACCGGCTTTTGTATATAGTCCGGGATATATAACACCAAAACGAGTTTCTAAACTATGTTCTCAAATAGACCTAATGCCAACAGTTTTGGGACTAATTCACTTATCGTATGAATCTAAGTTTATAGGTCAAAATATCCTTTCACCTGATTTTGATCCCAGGGCCTTTATGGCTACTTATCAAGATATGGGGTACTTGAAGAATGGTATTCTTACAGTCCTTTCACCGGTTAAGAGGGTAAAACAGTATGATGTGAAATTCATTCCTGGTAAAGAAACAGAAGAAATGCCGGTCCACAAACGAAATCTAAAACTTATAGATGAGGCTCAAGCGTTTTACCAAACTTCTAATATGTATGTAGATAGAGATACGGTAAATAATACATTCTAAGATTATCTTAGGGATTGTCAGTAAATTGAAACATTGCCGAGATCATACTCTTGTTTGCCTTTTTATAAATGTTTGGTGTCCCAATCATCTGCAATTAATTGAGTTTAGGTCTTAGAGTAGTTTCTCTGTATCTTTGCACCCATTGTTGTTTTGTTACACAACGACTTCAAATAATCCGAAAAGATTGGATTATAAACAGTTTCTTTAGTTATTAATATCAATTGAAATGAAACATTTATCTATTTCCCTTCTTGTGCTGATTGCCTTGTGTCAGTCTCTTTATGCACAAGATGATGACAATCCTCGTCCATGGAGGTCTCCAGAAAGCTGTACCAGTATAATGGTTGGTCGCAATGCCACCGTAGACGGATCAGTTATTACGAGTCACACCTGTGATGCTTGGTATAGGACATGGGTGAGTATGAGACCTGCTCAAAAATTTGATCGTGATACCACTGAAATTATTTACTCCGGAAGGATGCATACAGAGTATCCTAATGATCAGACCGGTCTTAAGGTGAAGGGTACGATTCCTCAAGCAAAAGTTACATATAAGTTCTTAGACACAGCCTATCCATCAATTAATGAAAAGCAATTAGCTATGGGCGAAACGACCATATCCGGAAGAAAGGAACTGGTCAATAGTAATGGAATGTTTTACATCGAAGAGCTTCAGCGCGTTGCTCTCGAACGTTGTAGCACAGCTCGTGAAGCCATAAAACTAATAGCTTCTCTAATAGAAAAATATGGCTATGCAGATTGGGGTGAATGTCTTACTATTGCAGATCCTCAGGAGGTTTGGCAAATGGAAATCTTTGGTGAGGGCAAAAAGAAAATTGGAGGAGTGTGGGCAGCGCAAAGGATACCGGACGATCATGTAGGTGTGTCTGCCAATATTTCAAGAATTGGCAAGTTGCTTGATGACCCTAATTATTTCATGTGTTCGAAGAATGTAAAGTCTGTAGCTAAGTCTTTGGGTTTATGGAATGGCAAAGAGCCATTTGTTTTTTGGAAAGCATATGGTGATGTCAAGAAAGCATATATGGCAAGAGAGTTTTTTGTACTCAATCATTTTGCTCCATCATTGGGATTGAAGTTTGATGACAGAGAAGAGATGCCCTTTAGTGTTAAGGCTGAGAAAAAGGTTAGTGTTCAAGATGTGATGGCTATGTTTAGAGAGACCTATGCCGGTACAGATCTTGATATGACTAAAGACCTAAAAGTTGCAGTAAAAGATAAAAAGACAGGTAAGATTGATACTATCATCAGTCCGGCAGCTTCTCCCTGGATGAGCAGAGACGAGCAAAATATGATCAATGCTGTGAAGAAAGATGCAGTCGTTTTCAATAGACCTATTGCGGTCGCTTTCTGTGCTTATTCTTCCATAATTCAATTGAGAAGTTGGCTCCCTGACGAAATAGGTGGTGTTGTATGGTTTGGCTTTGATAATCCGGCAGAAAGTCCAAGAATACCTATTTTCCTTGGTTGTACCGATTTGCCTGATAGCTTCAAAATATGTGGCCAGCATTATTTTAGAGAAGATGCAGCAGTATGGCCCTTCAGAAGAGCTAATAAGTTGGCTACCGTAAGATGGGGCCGCAATAAGGATATGATTCAGCATTCGGTATTGAGATTTGAGGAGAAGGGAATGCGTGAGTTGCCATGGGTTGAAGCCCAGTATAAGAGGATAGCATCCGAAAAAGGGAAAGAAGCAGCTACAGAGTTTCTCAACAATTATACTGCAGATTTTGCAGGAGCTGCAATGCTGAGGTGGAAGGAGATGGGCAATAAACTTTGGTCTCGTTATCAAATGGGATTTTGATCCTCTTGTTTTAAAAAGAAAATAAAAAGGGCTGTCATAAAGAATTTGCTTTGATGACAGCCCTTGTCCTTTTAAGGATGCTCTTTGTTTATTTCATATCTAACGTTTAACTCAACGTAAAGATATAAGCATCTCTCTTTCGTTGTAATTCTTAGAATATGAGAATGCATAAATCCTGCAGCCATACATATTCATCACTCTATTTGTAGTCTACATACATCTATCTGCTAGTCCTTGAGGCATATACTCAAATCTCTCTTTCTTTAAAGTTAATTTAGCCTCGAACTCCTTTTCAAATAGAGATTACCATTGTTCAATATGTTTTTTCAAGCATCCTTATGCTGATATTTATTTACCGCAAATTTGATAATAATATTTTCAACATGCAATAGTATTGTCTAATTATATGATAAAAATAATCTATTGTCTCATTATTTATTGATATGTGATAGGTAATATTGTTTTTTAGCTTACTATCGTTTATGCTTTCCAATCGGATGTTTTAATATTAAATAGTTATCTTCGCAAAGGAAGAATCAGTAATCAAAATCCTGACTATGAAGAAAGTTATTACTTACGGAACCTACGATCTTTTGCATCAAGGTCATATTAATTTGTTGAGAAGAGCGAAAGAGCTGGGTGATTATCTTATTGTGGGCGTAACGAGTGATAGTTTTGATCGAGAACGAGGCAAACTTAATGTTAGAAATAATGTCCTTGAACGTGTTGAGGCTGTCAAAAATACCGGTTATGCAGATGAGATCGTAATAGAAGACTACGTTGGTCAGAAAATTGATGATATACAAAAGTATGATGTAGATATCTTTGCCATTGGTTCGGATTGGGTAGGCAAGTTTGACTACCTGAATGAATATTGTGATGTGGTCTATCTCCCAAGGACTCAAGGTATTTCGTCCACAATGTTGAGATCGAAGAGTCAAAAGGTATATCGTTTGGGTATAATAGGATGTGGTCGTATTGCTAAGCGTTTTGTTCCGGAGGCTTCTTATGTAAGTGGGGTGGATGTCTTTTCTGTGATGAGTACTTCTATTAAAGAGGCAGAATCTTTTATGAAGAGCTTTTCTCTAAAGGAGGCTCATGATGATTTCGACCAATTTGTTGAGAATATCGATATGGTCTACATTGCTTCACCTCATTTGACTCATTATGACTATATCAAGAGGTCGCTTTTGAAGGGGAAGCATGTGCTTTGCGAAATACCTATGGTGCTTTCTCAAGAAGAAGCTCAAGAACTTTATGCTCTGGCCGAACAGAATAATTTGGTCTTGTTAGAAGCCAGTAAAACAGCCCATTGTCCTGCTTTTAATCATTTGGTTACCTTGGTCAAAAGTGGTGTGATTGGTGATGTCATAGATGTTACTGCTTCACTTAGTAAACTTGTCGAAGGAGATATTCGCGAGTTGGATCCCAAACAAGCCGGAGGTTCAATGACTGAACTTTCTCCTTTCCCTCTTCTCTCAGTAATTAAGATTTTGGGAAAAGATTACAACCACATATCTTTTTTCTCAAAGATGGCCAGTGGAGTAGATGTTTTTACAAAAGGGATCATTACATATGACCATGCTGTGGCTACCATTACTTTGGGCCTTGGTGTAAAGACGGAGGGCAATCTGGTTGTCTCTGGCACAAAAGGTTATGTATATGTGCCGGCTCCTTGGTGGAAGACAGATTTCTTTGAGTTAAGATATGAAGATCAAAATCTCAACAAGAAGTTTTTCTACACTTTTGCAGGCGAAGGTTTGCGTTATGAATTGCAGGAGTTTATGTCGATGATTGTCAATAATCGTGTTTCTACTCATAGGCTTAGGAGGCGAGAAAGTTCTGTTATTGCCGGCATTATTGGTAAGTATCGTCGTGGTGAAGATGTTCATCTTATCTAAAAGCTTGTAGTATTATTCTTCAATGCTTCGGTGATATTTGGAATTTTAGTTACTGATTATGTTTATTTCTGATTGATTGAAGTTTTTGTGTCATGTGTTTATTGCAACCGCTTGTATTGGTTGTACACAGTTTCCAAAGTTTCATTCGTGCTGCGGTCTGCCATTATTCATCTCAATAGTTGAGAAGCTGTTTTGATTTGTTGAATAATTAGAATCCTTATGAGTAAGGATTTTGATGGTTCAAGGCTCTTTAGGATCATTTTCTAAGCTCCATACGTATTAATAGCAGCATGGAACTTAAAAAAGAACTCAATAGTCTTCTTCGAAATCTCTTGTGATAAATCAAAACAATCTCCCATATGAGCAGCCTTTTATTTGTTTCAGAAGAACGCTTTATTAGATTGTTTTATGAAGAAAAACCTATTATCTATTACACGTAAATATCGTGTCTGTTTTCTTTTGTCGCTTGTTGTGACTGTTGTTTTTGTTGTATATCCAATTCATCTAAAGGCTGTTGAAAGTCGAAATCTTGTATCAGATAGTATAACTAATATCAATACCAAAGATGCAATCTCATTGTTGTCTAAGTGCGAGTCAACTCAGCATTGTCAGATTGGTTTTTTTATTGGAGAAGTGGAGAATGGAAGTACACTTTTAGATTATCGAGGTGGGTCAAGAATGATCCCGGCATCTGTGGTGAAACTTATTTCGACGGGAGTAGCATTGCAGTATTATGGACCTAATGCAAAGTTTATCACGGAGGTGGATTATTTGGGTGATATTAAGTCCGGTACGTTATATGGTGATTTGATTATTCGCGGAAGTGGAGATCCTTCCCTTGGAACAAAGTATATAAATGGAGAACGAGAGCGCTTTTTTACTGAGCTCTTGACGTCCCTTAAAAAGGTTGGTATCAAGGCGATAGACGGAAAGATAATCATTGATGCATCTTCTTTTAAACCATTTGAGTCTTCTGTTCAATGGTTATTTGAAGATCTTGGTGAGTACTATGGAGTCTCTCTTTTTGGTCTTAATATGTATGATAATGTGATTAAATGCCAAGTTTCTGCTTTGCAGGATAGCACTATTACAGTTGATTTTCCGGATGGCTTTTCTGATTTTCTCAATGTTAAGAATGAGATTAACATCGATTCTTATAAAGATATTACTGTACTCGGAGATCCAATCTCCAATGTGAGAGTTTTAAGGGGTGGCATATCATTGGGCAAGTCTAAAGAGATTGCCGTTAGTAATGGAGATCCGGCTTTGTATGCTGCAAAATTGCTTACTATGTATCTCAATGAAAAAGGGGTTTCTATCAGTGGAAATCCTATTGCTTATTATCGTGATTGTCCGAAATACGATAGCTCGGTAGATATATTTAGATTTTATTCCAAGCCTTTTTCCCAGTTGGTAAAAGAGACAAACTATAGAAGCCTCAATCTTTGGGCAAATGCTTTTATGGGACTTTTGGATCAAAGACTTCCAAAAAGTATTCAAAGTGGATTGCTTATTGCTCAGAATTATTTAACCTCTAAGTGTGAAATTGATCGCTCTGAATTTGATCTTTATGATGGTTGTGGACTCTCTCCAAAAGATAGAATTACTCCATCAGCATTGGCTTCATTCCTATTGAATATTTATAATGCACATCCAGATGTTTCAACGGCTTTTTATTATTCCCTTCCTTTAGCCGGTGTTGAAGGAAGTGTAAAAAGTTTTGTTCTCAAGCCACCGCTTTCTGCTCGACTCAAAAGTGGAAGTATGGAAGGAGTTCAGACTTATGCCGGATATGTTCGTAAGGGAGGTAAAGACTATATTGTTGTGATGATGGCCAATGGTTTTACGGATAGGACGATAATCAGAAAAACTTTTAGGGAGGCTTTAGAAAAATATTTCCTTTAATTGGAATATGATCTTAGAAAGGAATTTGTATTCTTTATTATTCATGTAAAAAGCAGATAGAGCACTTATCCTTATCCGTGTGCTCTATCTGCTTTAGCTTTTTATATCGTCATATAATTTGCATAATCAGTTGGTTACAATGGAGTTGACTGTATTTTATGCGCTTTTTAACTCTAAATAGTGAGATTTAATTTCTATATCTGTACGATTGCCCATCATTT
This sequence comes from Falsiporphyromonas endometrii, assembly GCF_042654485.1. Taxonomy (NCBI): domain Bacteria; kingdom Pseudomonadati; phylum Bacteroidota; class Bacteroidia; order Bacteroidales; family Porphyromonadaceae; genus Falsiporphyromonas; species Falsiporphyromonas endometrii. The sequence continues at coordinate 12,936 of NZ_JBHSGO010000197.1, forward strand.
TCAGGGTTATTCGCCCTTAAGTGTGATTTTGACTTATTGATGATTATACTTTTTGCTTAATTCGAATGGAGCTTTCTTCTTCATAATTCTATTGAAGACACTTTGGTTGAATAAGAGAGAGTTTTGCTCTAACTTTTTGTGTATTAGTGCTCATGAAACTTATTTTGCTGCTTATAGCTTATAAATTTCTCTGGATTGAAAAATACATTGTTAATCTTACTATCGATGCAATTGTTTGTATATCAATATAATGTGTTGTTATAATGCCATTTTAACTCCAAATGGCTAAGAAATTTATATCTGCATTGACCATACTGCATGCTTTTTGTATTTATAGAGGCTTAAGATAGGCTGTTTTACACATTAAAGATGGTGTTTTGTCGTTTCTTCATCATTATATTTGTCAACCTCCTCTAAAGATAAGTCCTTAGTTATTCTATAAAAGTCACAATTTGATTGCTGTTTTTTCTTTTCTTTTCTCTCAGTGGATCTTCAGAATAACCAATTAGAACATCAAAAAGAACTCTTTTGGAAGATGGTATGCCTAAGATTTGTCTAATCTTTTTCTCATTTATCCACCCTAAAATACAGCTTCCAAGACCCTCTGCTTGTGCGGCTAAGGTTAGATGTGCAAGTGCAATGCCTATGTCGAAATGGCTAAAGTGCATTTTTTTGATCATATTCCCCATCGCAGCGGTGAAGTTTTCTCTTTCTTCAACTACTATGATATGTACGGGAGCCTGCATGGTAAAGTTGTTGATACCAAGTAGTTTACTCGAAGAAGATTGCGCAATGGCATGTCTTTTCTCTTCATTTGTTACAACATAAAAACTCCATGGTTGAGCATTGCATGCAGAAGGTGAGAGCCTGGCAGCATTGATTATTCTCTCAATAATCTCTTTATCAACAGGTTTATCGCTGTATTTTCTATCGCTTTGTCGCTTTTCTATTAGTGAATAAAAGTCTTTTGCTTCCATATCTTTGTTATATTTCTTTCTCTAAGATAGGTATTATTGTTGTGCTTAGTCATATTTTCATCTATTTCTCTGATTGAAATTTATGTTGTAAGTCTCAAGTGTGTGCCCTTATCTAATTTCTTTGTTTGCATTAAACTTACGAACTATTGACGAAAAATGGCTGAGTCAGATTTGTATTTTGACTCAGCCATTTTGGAATTCGTTTTCTTTCTTGAGCTTATCAATCCTTTAGATATGCCTGCATTTTGCTAAGATACTTACCAACAATATCAAACTCAATGTTTACAATGGTTCCTTTTTTGATGTCTTTGAAGTTGGTATGATCATGAGTGTATGGAATGATTGCAACCTTAAAACTATTTGTGCCTGAATTACATACAGTAAGGCTTGTGCCATTTACAGTAACAGATCCTTTTTCTACAGTCATATATCCTTTGAGTGCCATCTCTTTGTCAAGATCGTATTCGAAACTATAATACCAGCTGCCATCAAGTTCTTCTACATTGGTACATATGGCTGTCTGATCTACGTGACCTTGGACGATGTGCCCATCCAATCTGCCACCCATCATCATAGATCTTTCGAGGTTTACTTCATCTCCAATTTTCAGAAGTCCAAGATTGGTTTTGTCAAGTGTTTCTTGTACAGCAGTAACTGTATAAGTGCTGTCAGTCTTGCTGACGACTGTAAGACACACACCATTGTGTGCAACAGATTGATCTATTGATAGTTGATCAACAAAACTACAGCTAAGAGTAAGGTCGATATTGCTTCCGTTTTTCTTGATGTCTTCAAGTTTTCCACATTCTTCTACGATTCCAGAGAACATATAAATATATATTTGAGTTAGTAATATGATTATTTCTTCATTTTTTTGAGAGCATCAGCAAGATAGTGCTTTACCCGTCTGTTAGTCGGGTGAAGTCTAAGAGCTTTTTTAAAGTTTCTTTCGGCTGCCTCATATTCTTGCATTTCAAGACACATGCGCCCCATCTCTATAAATTCGTCAGCAAATTCTTTATGTAATGCTTCGTAATCTTTCAGGCGTTTTTTCAACTCTTGATTGTGCTTATTCAATGTGTTGATTTTTTGTAACTTGTTGCTTAGAAGGCGATTGGAAAGTTCATCTTCAAATATGTTGCCTCTTTTAAGCCCTTTACAAAAGAGAGTTATAGCTTCATTGTATTTGCCTGCGTTGAGAAGTCTTGCACCTTGTACAAAATCTTTTTCTGCATTGGCTTGTGTAAGGGCTAAGTTGATCTCGCCAATATTGTTGGCTCCTTTGTAAAACTCTCTAACCTCGTTGCGAACAATTACACCAAAGGGGTTAAACTTTACTCGAAGGATCATTCCTTCAAATGACCGGCACCTACTAAGAGCTACATAAGTTTGGCCGGCTGCAAAGGATCCTCCGGTAAGGTCCACAATAACTTTGTCAAAGCTCAAACCTTGACTTTTATGAATGGTAATTGCCCACGCCAATTTGATAGGGTATTGTGTGTATGATCCTATAACTTCGCTTATGATTTTTTTCTTCTTTTCATCAAATTCGTATTTGACATTCTCCCAATTTTTCTGCTCTACGATGACCCTTTCTCCATCTTCTTTGAGGATCTCGATGGTTGATTTATCTGGATTAATGGCCTTGATTACCCCCACTGTTCCATTGACCCACTGCTTGTTTGGATCATTTTGGACAAAGATTATTTGGGCTCCCACTTTTAGTCTGAGTAATTTATCTGTTGGAAGACTACTATCGGGGAAGACACCATTAATGCATCCTTCAAATGTATAGAGCTCGTTGTCTACCTTTTTGAGTCGGTTTTCATTGATTTCATTTACTCGTCTTCTGGTATTACAAATTGTAATCACAAAGTCTTCGTCTTTCGGTTCATAGTTTTGATTTACTCGTTTATTGAGTTCGGTGATGTCCATGTCTGTTGGCATTCCAATCCGAATGCGGTCAAGCATGGAGATAAAATGGGGTTCTGCTTGCCTATATACCTTATTAAGTTCGATGCGAACAATGTCTGTGTATTTAAAAACTCTGGCATCGAAGAAAAACATACTATTATAGTATCTATCCAATATCGATCGTTCTTCTGCAAGAGTTACCGGTTCAAGTTGATATAGATCACCGACAAAGAGCATTTGTATCCCTCCAAAAGGCATAGATTTTCGACGACAAACACGCCTCAGTATATTGTCAATTGCATCTATGATATCAGCGCGAAGCATGCTTACTTCGTCTATAATGATAAGATCCAATGATGAAATAATCTTTTTTTGATTGCCTGTGAGTTTGCCTGTGATTGACTTAATCTGATCTATATCGTCTGGAAGAAGTGGCTCAAGAGGTAGTTTAAAGAAAGAGTGTATGGTCTGACCATTGATGTTTAGAGCTGCTAATCCGGTTGGAGCCAGTGAAATATGTTTTTTCTTGGTCGTGGAGGCTATATATTTTAGTAAAGTAGATTTTCCTGTCCCCGCTTTTCCTGTCAGAAAAACGCAACTTTGAGTAGATGATACCAGCTGAAGTGCATAGCTCATCTCTGAATTTTCGGGATCCGGCTCAATGAGTAGGTCTCGATTGTTATCTTGTATTTTTCCTCCTTTTGCCATCATTGCAAAGATACGATTTTGGAGCACATTAGATGCCGGCTCAATTGAAAATGAAGAGTGATTAAATATCTACACCTTATCTCAATCTATTGTAGCAATCCTCAAATCGTATCATTGAAATAATGTAGGAGAAATCGTTTATTTTTTATTGCTGATTAAAGTAGGGCATATTGAAATCTCTCAAACGCCTTATTTATTCGGATGAGCATTCCAAGTTTGAAAGATAAGCTGCCATTGGATCCTATAGTCTCATGTCCGACAAAAACACTTTCAAGATTGAGTCATCAATCGGCATTTGATCCAGGCGAATGCCTTATGGAAAAAGGGTTTGCCTAAATGAACTATTTTTCTTTTTTGAATGTATTGAAGGGTTGCTTGTCCGATAAAACTAAGCATGATTTACAGTCTAATGCCTCAGAATAAGTAATACCGTTTGGTTAAAGAGCAATTGAGAGAGCTGCTTATATGAAATCCAAGTTTGCCGGGATGCTAAAACTTTTACCGGTCAGCAATATTTATTTTTTAGGCTGATTGAGTTACTTTCAGATTCAGATGACTTTTTTAAAAAGAGATTGTATGGTTTTCAAGACAGTATTAGGGTAGAATTAAAGATTTATAATTGATACGATTAGATTGTGTTTTGATATCTTACTTCTGAATAATCCGAAATATGTTGATAGGACATTGGATTGCCACTAAGATTCAAATATTCTGATTCATTTTTAACGACACACCAAAATTCTGTGGTGAAATATATCTGAGAAGGACTATTTTATAAGCTGGTAAAGCGATGATATATAATACATTAGAGATAAGCCCTAATGATGGTTATTTGAATCTGCTATCTAATGACAAATCCGGGAAAAAAAACCGCTATCAAACAGATTACTCATGTTTAATAGCGGTTAATTTGTACTCTTTTATAGAGATAGTAGTGACAATGCACTATTATATCTTTTATTCATGAATTGCATTCTCAATCATTGGCTCAAGTAGTTGATCCATTGAGAAGTTTTCAATACCGAGGTAGTATTCAGCACACTCAATCAATGCTCTTGTTGGTACAAGACCAATTACTTCTGAACCTACGATAGAAACACCATATCTTTTAGCTTCTACACGGATAAGTTCGTGGGCGCGATAAATAGCTGTCTTTGTGTAGTCAGTTAAGTTCATTGATACCTGTGTGATATGCCTGTCTGTGAGTTCAAGACCCATTGCCTTACAGAAGCGAAGACCTCCGCCGATGTGACGAACCTTCTTTGCAATGGCATCAGCAATAGCTACATCAGGGGTATTAAGATTGACATTGTATGCGCATAGTGGAGCACGTGCACCTACTGCTACAGTACCGGCAGTCGGATGACGTTCTTCCGGACCAAAGTCTGGATGCCATTCGGGCTCATGAATCTTTTCTGCCATACCTTCAAATTCGCCCTTACGAATCTTTGCAAGGTTTTCGCGATGTGGAGCAGAAGCAGACTTTTCGTACAAGAAAACAGGAATTTTATATGTATCAGCAATAGCCTTTCCAACCTCTTTAGAAAGTTCGATTGCTTCTTCAATTTCCATGTTTTTGATTGGAATAAATGGAACAACGTCTACAGCTCCCATTCTTTTGTGAGCTCCTTGGTGATGGTTAAGGTCAATCACTTCTACTGCTACACCGATAGCTTCCAAAAGGGCTTCTTTGACAGGTTGTGGTTCTCCAACAATGGTCACAACAAGTCGGTTGTGGTCTTCGTCATTGCTGTAGTTTAGAAGTTTAACACCGTCTTTGCAACGGAAAGGATTAACAATTTTCTCAATTTTTTCTTTGTCGCGGCCTTCGCTAAAGTTAGGCACACATTCTACAATTTTTGAAAAAGTAGCCATAAATGATTTTGTTTATTAATTGAATATTAGCAAATTAGCATTGTACATATTATTAAGGTCCTATGATCAAAATACCAAAAGTCAATAAGGAGTAGGGATTACACTGGTAGAAGTACATAATATATTCTACCTGTATTGATCCCACTTGCCATCATAGGGCATAGCGTTATGAAAGGATGACTTGCGAAGCCTTCATCGCTACAAAACGACTGCTAAGTTAGTCTTTTTTCGTGACATACTCATATAATATGCATGTAGTGAAAAGGAGAAGGATAGGAAGATTGTTGCTGAGGTTTTATTTAGATATTTATTTATAATGCCTGTCGCATCTAAGATACAAGCTTCAATTAATAAAAGCTCTGCAAATAAACTGTGTATATTTATACTTAATGCATATCGATATAGAACAAATATGAATCACATTGAGTGTTTATTGCACAAAATGGGACTGATTATTCATAACTTTTTAGCGATATCAATGTGTCAGGATTTAAGTTCTAATAATGTGTGGTTTGTTGACATATGATATTTGTATTGCTTGAATAATGTCAAATGTATATTTAATTCGTTTTGAACTATGTGCTTTTTGATTCTTCAATAGGCCTTAATTTACATTTCTGCTTTGATTATCCTCTATTTCTCTTTAATTTAGTCGCATCAAATTTGGTATGAGTCTTTATTAATGATTGACAAATGATATTATAAAATAGATAAGCCAGCTTGGAACAAAATATCGAAGCATCCGGACCAAAAGTGCATTTCGTATTGCTTTTTTGGTATCTTTGTGGTGCAACCAAAGGAAAAATTAAGCATATTTTGTTACCTTAGTGGTTATAACAATAGTTCGTTAAAAAATATCCAAGCCTAAGCGGCTCTGGCAGTAAATAAAATGAGTTCTTTGAAAAGTTTGTCAATAACTTGCGGGTCTGGGCTAATCCCAAACACGCAAATAAATCGTTCA
>NZ_JBHSGO010000198.1:0-19409 GCF_042654485.1 Falsiporphyromonas endometrii
ATTATTCAGCCACCAATCTAAACACGTTGAGAAAGTTTGCTTTAGCCATTGTTTCTCAGTATAAAGACAAACTTTCCCTACGGAAGAGGTTGTTTAAGGCTGCTTTAAATATGGACTATCTCAAAAAACTGCTAAAGATTTGATGCGGTTGCCCTGAGGTACACATTCCAATTGTAGATTATAGATTAATTGCCTGCGTTGAAAGTTATCAATTGCGCCAAAATGCAGGGCTGAAGAGACAAAGGACAGTAAAAATTTCCAAACGTCCAATTAGCATTACAGCGCACAATATCAGCTTTGACATAGAGCTAAGTGAGGCGCAATCAAATGTAAGAGCTCCCAATCCCGGACCGCAGTTTCCGATACAGCTGATACAAGATGAGATACTCTCCTTGAATCCTACACCATCCAAGGTTAGGAAAAACACTGCAGCAAATAAAACGGCGAGATAGGCAAAGAAAAATGCCAACACTTGACTAACCAAACCACTCGGGATTACTATGCCGTTTGCTCTTACCGGCACAATTGCATTTGGATGCGATCTCTTCTTAAACTCATTGTGCAAGTTTTTGGAAATAACAAGTATACGACTAACCTTAAAACCACCCGATGTAGATCCGGATGATCCTCCAATAAACATCACAACAAGAGAGATGACCCAGAAGAATGGCCCCCATGAAGTAATGTCTTGTGTAAGATATCCGGTAGAGGTCATCATCGATCCAATTTGGAACAATGCTGCTCTAAATGACCCTTCGAAGGTATCAAAGAAATGATGAAACCAGAGATAGAGAGTTGTTACTGCAACAAAAAAGAATAATATCAATATAAACCATCTAAACTCTTCATCTTTAAACAGCTGCCCGGGCTTGCCAATCATACAAAAATAGGTAAGCGTCATATTGGTACCACAAAGAATCATAAAGATAGAGATGATATACTCAACATAGGAGGAATGATAATAGCCTATCCCTGCATTTTTGGTTGAATACCCCCCGGTAGCAGTACATGTAAATGCGTGGCAAATAGAATCGAAAAGATTCATTGGTCCAACCCAAAGAAAGATAACGAGCAATGTAGTCAAAGCAAGATATACCAAAGCTATCCGTTTGGCCACAGCACTGATTCGAGGTAAGAAGCGATCATGCATAATACCGGTTGTCTCGGCATTGTATATCGAAGTGGCCCCGGCATCACCTGTAATAACCGGCAACAAAGCCATCGTAAATACAATAATACCTATACCACCCTGCCACTGAATAATACTTCTCCAGAATAAAATACCATGGGGCAATTGCTCAACAGTCTTAAATACAGTGGCTCCCGTCGTCGTAAAACCTGACATTGTTTCAAAAAAGGCATCAGCCACTGTGGGCAAATAACCGCCAAAAACAAATGGCAACATTCCTACAACAGAGAAAAAGAACCATATCAAGGTAACCAAAAGCATTCCCTCTCTTCTACCCACTTTCTGTTTCTTGGCTCCATAACCTATCGCAAAACAACTGCCACCAAAGCAGAGCATAATAAGAGCAGTATATACAAACGGCAAAACATCGTCTCCGCCATATCCCAAGGAAACCAGGAGAGCTACTATCAGAAAACTGGTTTCGAATATACAAGTAAAACCCAGTAGCTTAAGGATAAACCTGATATTAACCTTCTTAATCATAAAATGTCAATTCTCTATAGATTTGCTTTGAAACAATTTTCTATAAATATAAGAGCGACTATTAGTTAGCCTTGAAAAGATCTGTCAGTTTATGCATAGAGGTACCCAAACAGAAAACGACCACATGATCTAAAGCTTCTATTTGGGTATCACCATCAATCATTTGTGGTGCGCCACCACGGACCATACCACCGAGAGTAATACCTTTGGGCAGATCCAAATCCTTGATTTTCTTCTTCGTTATTTTAGAATTTTTGCCTGCCACAAGCTCTGCAACGTCAGCATTGGCAATGGTAAGACATTTGACCGTAGCTGTATCGGCACCCAAAAGCATTCTGTGAATATATCCCGCTGCTATCAACTTTTTATTGATCAAAGTACCGATATCAAGCCTCTCTGCCAAGGGGATGTAGTCAATATTTTCCTCCTTGGCAATAGTTTTGAAGACCCCATATCGCTTGGCACTAAGACAAGCCAAGATATTAGTTTCGGAATTGCCTGTGAGGGCAATAAATACATCTGCCGTATCCAAACCGACCTCTTGAAGTAATTCTGGATCTCTTCCATCTCCATTAAATACCTGAACATTACTTGGCAATATGGCAGCAATCTCACTACAACGTTCCTTATCCTGCTCAATGATACTTATCTTGAGGGAATGAGGCATCATCTTGGCAGCAAGTACACCTATATGACTTGCTCCGAGGATAACGATGCGCTTGGCATCTCTTTTACTCTTTCCACACAGCTCTCTTATATCAATCAGGTGATTTTTGTTACAGGTAAAAAACACAATGTCTCCATGCATCACCTGCGTATTACCGGAAGGTATTATGGTTTCGAGGTCTCGCTTAATTGCAACAATATGCATAATCTTTTCTTTGGTAACAGTCAACTCACGAAGATATTTACCGACCAAAGGGGCTCCATTACGAACTTTAACTCCCACAAGAGCCAATGCCCCATCAAAAAGATCAACATACTGCCTTGCCCATGGATTTTCGATCGACGCCACAATCTCCTTAGAAGCCAACAACTCCGGATAAATCAAAACATCCAATCCTAATGTTACAAAGTACTTGACATACTCCGGATGCAAAAATTCTTTGTTATTGATACGGACAATCGTACGCTTGGCTCCCATTTTTGCAGCAAGCATTCCAACCATAATATTGGAAGCCTCTTCAGGAAGGACGCTAACAAAAAGATCCGCATGATCCACCTCTGCCTCTTTTAAGGTATTGATGGAAGTAGGATCCTTGCAAATCGCCAAAATATCCGTTGCATACTCGGCATATTTCAGTTTCTTAGGATCACTGTCTATCAATGTAATATCCTGATCTTCACTGGACAGCATTCTGGCCAAGTGTGTACCAACCTCACCTGCACCGGCAATAATAACTCTCATAAATTTAGCATTTTTAGAGCTTGTTCGTAAATAGATTCGGCATCAAAATGGCAGTATTCTCTCTGCTGATCTTGACTACCATGTGGAATAAATTGATCGGGAATACCCAAGCGTTTGACCTGACCTTTATAACCATTTTCCATAAGGTAACAAAGAATCTGCGTTCCTACTCCTCCCCTAATAATACCATCTTCCACTGTTATGACAGCATCATAGTTTTGCATAATGTCATTGATCAAATCATAGTCCAGAGGCTTGGCAAAAACCATATCATACCAGCCGACCAACTTATTGTCGCTATCCTTAAAGCGATCAACGACCTTTTTGACAATATTGCCAACCGGACCGATTGTCAAAAAAGCGAGCTTCTCACCACGCTGCATCTCTCTTCCCTTACCAATGGGAAGCAACTTGGGTTCATTATGCCAATCTACAAGTACACCTTTGCCCCTTGGATAACGAATTGCCATAGGTCCGTCTTGTCCCTTATAAGCTGTATACATCAAGTTTCTCAACTCATGTTCATTGAGGGGAGAAGCGACCTTAAAGTTAGGAATTGTAGACAAATATGCAAGGTCAAAAGCCCCTTGATGTGTTGCTCCGTCTTCACCTACCAGTCCGGCACGATCCAAACAGAAGACAACCTTTATCTTAGCTATGGCCACATCATGAATCAACTGGTCATAAGCTCGTTGCATAAAGCTGGAATATATATTACAAAATGGCACCATTCCTCCTTTGGCCAACCCGGCAGAGAAGGTTACCGCATGCTCTTCAGCTATCCCGACATCATAAGCTCTTTGAGGAAATTCCTTCATCATATATGTCATAGAGCAACCTGTGGGCATAGCGGGTGTGACACCGACAATACGCTCATCCTGTCTTGCCAATTCTACTAAAGTTTTTCCAAAAACCTCTTGATAGTTTGGAGGTACAGCCTCCCCTGTATTTCCTTTGATTCGTTTTCCTGAAGCGACCTCGAATTTTCCCGGTGCATGCCAAACGGTTGCCTCCTCTTCTGCCGGTTTGTATCCTTTTCCCTTGATTGTCTTCAGATGCAGTATTTTGGGCCCCTTCATATCTTTTATATCTTGAAGGATCTCGACCGTCCTTATCACATCATTGCCATCAGTTGGTCCAAAATAACGAATACTAAATCCTTCAAAAAGATTGGGTTGTCTCGTAATAAGCCCTTTGAGACTATTATTGAATCGCAAGATTCCTCTTCGGTTTCGCTCATCAATCAGATTAAGTCTCTTCATCGTCCTATAAACATCGTATCGAACCCGATTGTAGGTTTTGCTGGTCGTAATATCTACCATATACTTATTTAGTCCTCCCACATTATGGTCGATAGACATATTGTTGTCATTAAGGACAATAAGCAAATTATTAGGGAAAGAAGATGTATTGTTGAGTCCCTCAAATGACAGACCTCCTGTCATGGATCCATCACCAATGATTGCCACAACATTGCGATCCTCGCCCAATTCTTTCGTAGCTACAGCCATTCCCAAAGCAGCACTTATCGAATTGGATGCATGGCCCGCGGTAAAAGTATCGTAATCACTTTCCTGTGGATCCGGAAATCCTGCCAATCCTCCCCATTGCCTTAAAGTTTCAAAACGATCCTTCCGTCCTGTAAGGATTTTGTGTGCATAAGCTTGATGCCCCACATCCCACACAAGCAAATCTTCCGGAGTGTCAAACACATAATGGAGAGCTACAGTCAATTCGACGGCTCCAAGGCTGGATCCCAAATGGCCGGGATGCTTCGACACAACCTCAAGAATATAATTACGAAGTTCTTCACATAAGTTAGGAAGTTGCTCTAACCTCAATTTCCTAAGATCAGATGGATAAGTGATTTTACTTAATAAAGGATATTGTTCTGGACTCATATTTCAAATGGAGTATTACCTTAAATCTGTGACAGATATTATAATGATAACGCAAATATAAAAGTCTTCCTAATATCTTGACAAACACCCATCAACAAAACCATATACCGACATCATGCTTTGAAGTTTGATAAAAATTGCAACATCTTAAAACCAAAAACACAAAGAGTCAGTCATTTTGTCTAACAGGTGAGTTTTGCTATCATTATATCCAACAAGAAGTTTTCAACTAACCGTCCCAAGTCAAGACCAATTAGTAGAAAACTTCTTAAAAAAGCTCTTTTGAATTAAGCTCGTTTTTATTTGAAAGAATGTCCGAACTCTTACATTCTATTTTCAATAAATTCAAAACAGCTTTTATTCACTATTTAAGGCATACATTATTATTAAAACAGACAGCACCAAAGTGCATGTCTTGAGACAAATGTACTCATTAATCTTCTATCAAACCTGCCATAAATCGACTGATCTGATCTGCCGGAAGTGTTTTTTGATTTCCCGAATGCATATTCTTAATGGTTATCATCGACTCACGGCATTCGTCTTCACCAATCAAGGCTACATAAGGAATTTGCATCGCATTGGCATAAGACATCTGCTTCTTCATCTTGGCTGTGTCCGTATAATAAGAGCACCTGATACCTTCGGAGCGAAGTTTCTTCATGACGCCAAGTACATAATCCGAAAATTCCTCACCAAAGTTTACAAACAAAATCTGAGTGTTTGTTTTTACCTCTTCCGGGAAGAGATCAAGTTGATTGAGCACATCAAAAATTCGGTCTGCTCCAAATGAGATCCCCACACCCGAGAGTCCGTCTACACCAAAGATGCCCGTAAGATTGTCATATCGACCACCACCGGTAATACTTCCCATTTCGACCGTCGTAGCCTTGACCTCGACGATGGCTCCCGTGTAATATGACAAACCTCTGGCAAGACTAATATCCAAAACCAATTCGGTCTGAAGATGCATATGTTCCAGACGATCCAATATAAAGGTAAGCTCCTCTACCCCTTTCAGGCCAATTTCACTACAAGCCAACTGCTCCTTGAGAGCAGAAAGTTTTTCTCTGTTAGAGCCTTGGATAAGCAAAAGGGGCTTCAGTTTTGACAACTCTTCATCGGTAAAACCTTTACCTCTCAATTCATCAAAAACCTTATCAAGACCAATTTTATCCAACTTGTCAATTGCCACAGTAATGTCCACAATCTTATCGGCACAACCTACAGCCTCAGCAATACCACTTAAGATCTTACGATTATTAAGCAATATCTTAACGGGGATCTTAAAGCGACGATACACCTCATCTATGATGCAGAGAAGCTCAACCTCATTTAGCAATGAATCTGACCCAATAATATCGGCATCACATTGATAAAACTCTCTATATCTACCCTTTTGAGGTCTGTCTGCTCGCCATACAGGCTGTATCTGATATCTCTTGAAAGGGAAACTTATCTCGTTTCGATGCATCACGACATAGCGTGCAAAAGGAACTGTAAGGTCATACCTTAGGCCCTTCTCACAAGCCTTAGCCGCAAATGTCACTGAAGGCATATCGGCGAGCTTTTCACGATCCATTTTAGAAAGGAAGTCTCCCGAATCTAATATCTTAAATAATAGACGGTCTCCTTCTTCTCCATACTTACCCATCAAAGTTGCCAGTGTCTCCATAGATGGAGTCTCTATGCAGCTAAAGCCGTATAAAGCATAAACATCTCTGATTGTCTGAAATATATAATTGCGTTTGGCCATCTCTTCAGGACCAAAGTCACGTGTTCCCTTAGGAATTGAAGGCTTATTCATATATAATATGTTTTATTTGTTATCAATTTAAATCCTTTCGTAGGTACAGAAAGTCAAATCAAAAGGATTCTTCTCATCACGTTGAAACTCTGTTTTACCCACAAGTTTCCACTTAGAGGTATCAAACCGAGGGAAAAAAGTATCTGCATCTGCTATCTCCGAATGAATATGTGTGATGTACATACGGTCTGCCAAATCTATGGCTTTGGCATAAAGCTGACCTCCTCCCATTATGAATAGTTCGTCTTCACCGAACTTACGAGCCATATCAAGAGCCAAATCAAGAGAGCTAACAACTTCCGCAGGATGAATATCTTCAGAGCGCAAAGTTGATGAAATCACCAAATTTCGTCGATTGGGAAGGGCCCCTTTGGGAAGAGAAAGAAATGTATTCTTTCCCATCACCACGGTATGATGCGAAGTAACCTCTTTGAAATGTTTCAAATCTCTTGGAAGATGCCAAGGCATATCATTATCCTTACCTATGGCAAAATTGTCCGAAACAGCTACTATGATTGATACTTTCATAATGATTGTTTTTAAATAAATTGGAGATAAATCAGATAGACACAACACCCGGGATATGCGGCCAAGCCTTATAGTTTATCAACTCAAAATCTTCATACTTAAATGAAAAGAGATCCTTAACATCCGGATTCAGAATCATTTGAGGAAGCTCTTTAGGCTCTCTCGTTAGTTGCAAATTGACTTGATCTATGTGATTAAGGTAAATATGAGCATCACCAAGCGTATGGACAAAATTGCCCTCTTGAAGACCTGTTACCTGAGCCATCATTTTTAGCAAAAGAGCATATGAAGCTATATTAAATGGAACGCCAAGGAAACAATCCGCACTACGTTGATAAAGCTGTAAACTTAACTTTCCGTCAGACACATAAAATTGCATCAGACAGTGACAAGGTGCAAGATGCATCTCAGGCAAATCAGCCACATTCCAAGCACTCACCAACATTCGACGACTATCCGGTTGTGTTTTTATAGTGTCTATGATTTGCTGTATCTGGTCGATACTTCCACCATTATAGTCGGGCCAAGAGCGCCACTGCTTGCCATAAATTGGACCAAGATCGCCAGTCACGGGATCGGCCCATTCGTTCCAAATTCTAACCCCATGATCTTGCAAGTATTTCACATTTGTATCGCCATTGAGAAACCAGAGTAATTCGTATATGATACTCTTCAAATGCAATTTTTTGGTTGTAAGTAATGGGAACCCTTTGGATAGGTCAAACACCATCTGATGCCCGAAAATTGAACGGGTACCTGTTCCTGTACGATCAGTCTTAATCGTACCTTCTTGCATAATTCTTCTCAACAAAGACAAATATTGCTGCATAAAGCTGAAAACTATTCCTTGTGTTGTTATATAATACTGAAAACAACCTATTATTAATGACAAGTCAGCGATGGAAAAGTGCTATTGCCATATAACAACCTTTTTTCATCGGCTATATTATTCAAAGGTACTACTTTTTCTTTATTAAAAACTCGTTTTGATTTATTGTAAAGTAATCGTAAGTGTTTAGATCTGCCTCCATTCTTACCTATTATTAAGGTATACAAATACTAATGATCAGGTATATTACCAATCCTACTCGAGTCCAAATTAATGTTCAAATACAAGTATTTTTATGCGATTTCTCTATCAAATAAATCGTAAAATAACAATTATTTAAGTCAAAAATAATCAATATATAACAGGTAAAATTGAGCTATTATTCATCAAAAATCGGCCGTATTTTCTCTTCAAAACAGGTCATCTTTCACAGAAACCACTTCTTATGAAATAAAACAGGTAAAGCAATATGTTAAATTATATATATACCACTTTAAATTAACAAATTGGCTCCTTTAAAATCAACTTTAGGCCGCCTTTTTAGGAAGGTCGCGCTACTTTCAATCCGTTCTCGCGCTACTTTGAAAGTAAACTCGCGCAAGGTTGCACCTGAAGTAGCGCGACTTTGCATGGCAAGGTCGCGCGAGATCAGATTGAAAGTCGCGCGAGAATAGATTGCTTCTTGCGCGAGCTTATTTGTTAAAATAGCACATAAAAAAGCCCGTTTCGTACTAATAAAACGGGCAAAGTCGGCATAAGGTCAAGATTCCCTAACCCAGAAATATATGGAATTCAGTATAAATAAGGTTTGATTGAGCCCCTTTTTGAATATTATATGTGAAAACATTATTTAACAGATAAAACGCTCTTTCAATGAGCTTCACAGCTCTCTTCAAAAGACTATCCGTAAGTTTATTTTTGAAGCTCGCAGAGATAGCAATTTGTTCGAAACCAATGAAACATATCTCACCAACTTGGAAGCATAATCTGCCAAGCAACATTGCAATCAAAAAGATGGTAAATGATATGATTATCTCCATGGTTTTTACTTTATCGTTTTTACTAAGGTAATAATTTACGAAGATATACCCAACTGACCGGGAAGGAAATCAAGGGCTAAAGAAAAGTTATTCTGACTATCTTTGCAACTTGATAAGGGGCTCTGCAAAGATTATGTTGGCCCACTAAATTAGACATACATTGTAATGGATCAAACTGAAATAGAATGCAACTGCTGCAATGACAACTGCAAAAGAGGATCAATAGAAGTTATTTGCGGATCTATGTTTAGCGGCAAGACAGAAGAGCTGCTAAGAAGATTGAGACGTGCCAAGATAGCTCGCCAAAAAGTTGAGATATTTAAGCCGGCCATCGACACAAGATACGATGAGACAGAAGTAGTTTCGCACGATCGCAATTCGATTCAAAGTACACCGGTAGACAATTCGGGCAATATACTATTGCTTGGATACGACACTGATGTTGTGGGCATTGACGAAGCTCAATTTTTTGACGAACAACTTCCCAATGTTGTTTCGCAATTGGCTGACAATGGCATTCGTGTCATTATAGCAGGTCTTGACATGGACTTTATGAGAAGGCCTTTTGGACCTATGCCTCAACTACTTTCGATAGCTGACTCGGTTACTAAAGTCCATGCTGTTTGTGTAGAATGTGGTCATCCCGCCAACTACAGCTATCGCATTGTCGAAGGATCGGAACAAGTTATGCTTGGAGAGTTGGGAGAATATCGCCCATTATGTAGAAAATGCTACCTCAATTTGGTAAAAGGAGAAGTTGAAAAAGACGAATAATCGTTTTGATTAGAAGTTATTGCATGTATAATTAAATATCAATCAAAGATGAAATTAAAAAACATTGGCACAGTAATGATTAGCTGTGCAACAGCTTTTTTGCTTGCCTCTTGCGGCACGACGAAGTGCGAACAAGCAGGCCAATACACTCTTGGAGGGAAATTGTATACTTCGGCTTGGATACAGCGCTCAGCCGAATACAAGGCTCTATGTCTTCAGGCTTACAACATTGCAACCGAAAGAATCGACAATCTGACTTCAAAACCACATTCAAAACCATTGGCAATTGTGACAGATATTGACGAAACAATCGTTGACAATAGCCCCAATTGTGTACATAATGCAATAAAAGGAGAAGACTATTCGAGCCAATCTTGGCATGAATGGTGTGCCAAAGGTGAGGCAAAACCTCTTGAAGGAGCTATTGCATTTTTCAATCATGCTGCCCAAAAAGGAGTCACTGTATTTTATATTTCGAATAGAGACCATAAGGATCGTCAGGGAACTCTCAAAAACCTTCAAAAGTTAGGATTTCCATTTGCTGACGAAGAACATTTGGTGACAAGAGACAACACCTCTGATAAGCAACCAAGAAGGGATATGGTATTGAAGAATTACGACATTGTTATGCTTCTTGGCGACAACTTAGGAGATTTCGAATCGGTCTTTGATTCTGCCAATGAAAATGTAAGGAACGAAGCCGTTAAGAAATTTGCAAATCAGTTTGGCAATAAGTTTATTGTTCTTCCAAATCCGAACTATGGTACTTGGGAAAAAGCCATGAACGGTGGCTATCCTTCACTTAAGGAAAGAGATCAAAAACTATTCAAAGAGCTGACCACTTATTGATGAAGCTTTGGAGTAAGGTCAAAAGCGATACAAACGGCTGTGAACACCGAGTGCTCACAGCCGTTATTACATAACGCCCCAATATACAGAAGGATAAGAAGCATTATCCTATTTGAATCAAAGCATTGCAAAAGACTTTCACAAGTAAGAGCTCTAACAGAACATCTTTGATCTAAAGAGATTTGATTCGTTCTCAATAGGGAGTTTTTGCAAGATACTTCAATTGATTATTCGGATAGAAAAGCTACCTTTACGCGAGGAAGGTTTTTGCCATAGTTCGAGTCTGAATCAACTTAAAATAACTTCATAATTGCAAAATACCTTCATATGTTAAGACATTAGTCATTATACTGCTTCACAATCATCGGTATTGACTAATAAACGTGTTTGTATATAACTAATTAGCTATAATTAATTTCGGTTCTTGAATGGACTTTCTCAAAAGGCACTGGAAAAAGATATTACTCTGGACCATCCTGACACCACCTGCGCTAATCGTATTGCTAATCATAGCATTATATCTTCCTCCTGTACAGGATTGGGCAACGAAAATAGCATCCGAAAAAGTATCAGAGGCAACAGGAATGCAAGTCAAAGTTGGCAAACTCAGACTTGGCTTTCCATTATCACTTTATCTTGAAGATCTAAAGGCCTCCAAGGGGGCAGAGGAGACCATAGCTTCGCTCAAAGAACTACGATTGGATGTCTCTCTTATGCCGTTATTTAGCAAAGAGGTAGATGTCAGTGGACTCGGACTGAGAGATGCTTATATCAACTACACTGACAGCGCCGGGCTCACACATTTGAGAGCCTATATCGGTGAATTGCAAGGGGAACTTATCCATGTCATTCCCAATAAGTACAAAGCCAATCTTGGTAGATGGCTAATTAGCAACTCGGATATCTATTTTTCTTCTGTAGATACGGTCCAAGACACAACCAAGAAAGAACCACTCAAATGGATTTTGGCCTTGACCAGCATTGATATTAACAATGTCAAAGCCAAAATAGAACTTCCTTATGACAGCCTATACACAAGAGCCGTCATAGGTGATGCCACAATTTCCAAAGTAAATGCAAATCTTGGTACTAACCTGTATCAAGTAGGGAGAGTCAATATCAATCATTCAGGTATCAGCTATGCCAAGGATAGACGTGGCCCGGAACGTAAGGGAGTATTGGACTACAATCATATACGCTTGCAAGACCTCAATATTGAAGCTCGAAATATCACATCACAACTGAGTACCCTAAGGGTAAAGATCAACAATGCCTCAGCGAAAGAACAATCCGGCCTTCAAATTGACCGCTTAGAGGCCATTTACGATATGGACTCCCTGGGTCTCAAAGCCTCCAATGTTCTATTGAAGACTCCGGACTCGAAGATTACAGCAGATGTAACCATGCCTTTTAGCTCCTTCTCGAATGGACAAGGGATGACTAAAGCTAAGATTGCGGCCTCGATAGGGACAAGAGATATTGCTATATTGTCCGGATATGGACTCGAAGAATCATTGATTAAAGGAGGACTCAACAAAATATCCACACAATCATCTTCTATCAAAAGACAACTTCCCAACATTGAACTCGATGCCGATATTAGTGTCAGCAAAAAAGATCTCCAAATTAATAGTCTGAATCTAAACTGGCCCAACTATCTACATGCCGAAAGTAAAGGTGAGCTATTGGATTACAACAATACCCACCTTATGAGAGGGAAGATTACTTTTGATGCCGATTGTGGCAAGTACGCACAAAGGCTTCTCTCTTTGGCCGGAAAAGGATTTAGCAATGAATATCGAATCCCAAAAGGAATTAAACTTCGAGGGGACATTATTGCCTCCAAAGAGAAATACAATATCAATGCATTCCTAAAAGATCAAGCTAATCGGTTGAATTTGTTCGGATATTTTATGCCTGCAAACAATGGCTATAAAGTTAATCTAAAGGCCCACAATATTGATGTCAGGAGATATATGCCCAAAGACTCGATCGGAACAATCAACTTTGAAGTCGCAGCCTTAGGAAACGGTTTTGATCCCTTCGACAAAAGAACGAAAACAAACATCATAGCAAAGGTTAACCATGCCGAATACGGACATTTTGTAATAGACAGCCTACGACTTGACGGAAATCTCAATAAAGGTCTTCTTACCGTAGGATTTGACAGTCATCAACCGGGAGCCAAACTACTGGCCAGACTTGATGCTTCACTAAATAAAAGCGGACTTGAAGGCAGTATCATCTTGGATATCGACACCATTGATCTTAAAATGATGCATCTGAGCAATGACCCAATAGCCTTTTCTACCAGTATGCAAGGCGAATTGAGATCGAACCTCAAAGATACACATCGACTATCCATCAATCTTATCGATCTTCAAGCTCATATAGCAAACGATGCAATACATACAAATCAAGTACAATTTAATGTGAACAGCTCTCCTGACAGCACTTATGCATACTTAGGAGCCGGAGACTTCTTTTGCAGACTCAAGATTGACGACAACATATATACTTTTGCAGACAGATTTGATAAGATAAGTAAGTACATAGAGAAGCAACTTGCCTACGAGCCTAATGGCATAGACTCGCTTGGAAATATGACCTATATCAATTCATTACTTCCAACCATGTCACTGAAACTCTATGGAGGAAAAAACAATTTTATCAAAGAGTATCTAAAGTATAAACGAATCAAGTATGCAAACGCAGAAGCTCTAATCAAAACTTCACCACAAAATGGTTTGAGTGGGATGATTGACCTTCAAGACTTCCAACAAGACACAACCAGGATAAACAAACTACTTGTGGTCATTGGAAAAAACTCAAACCATCAATTCTTCTCAACCAACGAATCTCCAATATTCAAACCGGGAATAGGATATTGCTATGCTCAAGATTTGGGACACTTAGAACACCATATTCCAAAAGCTGACTCAATAGACAATGACCCATCCAAATTTTTGGATGCACTCGTTATTATCAACAAAGATGCCTACCGAAATCAACAAGCCTTCAATATCAAACTTGGAGCAAGGATGGCTCCCAATGGACTTGCTCTTAGAGGACAGATGTTTGGCAATGGTAACTCACCTGATTATCAAGGAGGAATAAAGGCTTTCTGGAACAATGACGGATACGGTATTCATATTGAACAAGGAGCCTACCCTCTTACTATTCTAAAAAACCTGTTTAAGGTCAACCCGGACAATTACATTTTTGTAAAGAAAGACTTCAAGCACTTTAGTGCCAACATGAATATCAATGGTCCAAACGATGCCCTACTTAGATTAAATACTGTAGATACAATACCTGGACAACAAGAGATAATGCTTGGAATAGAGAGGCTTAAACTGAGCATGCTCAAATCCTTGCCGGGTATGAGTTCATTGGACGGCTTAATGTTTGCAGATCTCAAAGTCGAAGTTCAGAGTGGCAATATTGGCGACTTTGTCGCTTCGGGAGATGTATCTGTCAACAATCTCTCCTATGATGGCAACAATGTCGGCAACTTTGCATTTGCCGGTTTCTACCAACCCAAAGACAACAACTCTCACTACATCACTGCCAATATATCTTACAATGGCAATACAGCAATGAATGTAGATGGTACATTTAGTCCGGCTAAAGAAGATCCACTCTATGCCGATATTGTTTTTGATCACTTCCCTCTTGCTATCGCCAACCCATTTATTGGTGCAGATAATGGAAGTTTGGCAGGTGCGGCTAACGGACAGTTGATTGTCAATGGCAAGACCGATTCGCCCATGATTAACGGAAAAGTAAGTATGGTCGATGGGGAAGCTCATATCAATACTTTGGGATCTACTATATATACAGACAGCATTCCTTTGCGCTTTGACAACTCCACACTCTATTTCGATAAGTATCGTCTATTGACGGCAAAAAACAGTAAACAGGCCTTAACTATAGATGGACTGTTTAATATCTTTGGTAAACGCCCAATGTATGCAGACTTAAATATCAATGCCAATGATTTAACTGTATTGGATACCAAGGAGGCCAAAGGTGATGACCAACTATATGGAAGACTTATCATGTCTACAAATATGAATATCACAGGCCCGGTAAGCGCCCTAAAAATAAGAGGTGGATTAGATATACAGGGAGGTACCAATTGCACATATATTTACAAGGACAGCCCTATCAAAGCATCCGACAATATGGCAGATATGGTACAGTTTGTAGACTTTACAGATAGCACAACCATAGCTGAGTCTCAAGTACAACCTCTCGAACTCGGAGGCTTGGATATCCTTCTCGGCATCCACATTGCTCCGGCAGTGCAGGTTGGTGTAGATCTTTCTGATGGTCACAATGATTATGTAAAGCTTATGGGAGGTGGAGATCTCACCTTTACTTATCCACCTTATGGCGAAATGAGCCTGAGTGGAAGATATGACATGACGGGAGGAGGTACAGCCAAATACACCATTCCTGTCATTGGAAGCAAAATCTTTAATGTTAGTCCTCAAAGCTACATCTCTTGGACGGGTGACGTTGGCAATCCAATGATCAACTTTGTTGCCACCCAGACGATCAAGGCTGATGTGACAACTACCGATGACAAATCAAGAAAGGTCAATTTTAATGTAGGAATTGTTGTCAACGAAACACTCGATCACCTCAATTTGAGATTTGATCTCTCTGCTCCGGATGATCTCGATATGCAGACTCAAATCAACTCTATGAGTGTAGAAGAGAGAGGTAAGCAAGCTATTGGACTTATGGCTACCGGTATGTATCTCGGAAGCAGCTCTTCAGGTAAAATGAACTTCAACAACGCTCTTAGCTCACTTATTCAGAAAGAGTTGAGCAATGTTACCAATAAGCTCTTGGAAGGTTCAGATCTTAGTATAGGCATGGAAAATAGCGCAGACGGTGATTTCATGAAAAATGGGAGCAGCGATATAACTTACAGCTTCAGCAAAAGGCTCTTCAATGATCGTATGAAAGTAATCGTTGGCGGAAAGGTACAGACCGGGAATGCAGTCTCTGCCAATGATCAGTCTTTTATCGACAACATATCCGTAGAATACAGACTTGATCAAGCAGGCAATCACTATATCAAGATTTTCCATCAAAAGAACAATGATAATATCTTCGAAGGCGAAATATCAGAAACCGGTATAGGATATGTCATCAAAAGAAAGCTCAATCGTTTGGGTGAATTATTCAACTTTAGGAAACGAAAACCGACTCCGGTTTCCGAAAAGAAAGACAACCCTACAAATCTCTAATTGCATAACAAGGCACGCTGAAATGAAGAAGCATCTAACAGTTATATTTGGATTGATCATATCTTTGGGGATCTATGGGTGTAGCACAACCTCAAAATTAGATCCGGAGGATCAGCTATATACCGGCATGAAAAAGATAAAATTCTATGATAAGGATAACTCTCAACATGCCGAAACAACCATCTCAAATATCGAAAATGTACTTAATGCCAGCCCTAACAATTCATTTATGGGGGGAACAAAACAAATGACATTTATACCTCCTATCGGTTTGTGGATGTACAATAAGTATGTAGATGACAGTACCGGTTTCGGAAAATGGATGTTCAAAAGATTTGCCACTAAACCCATCACCATTAAAAGTGTAAATCCTAAGAATAGATGCCTTGTAGCCAAAAGTATTCTTAATGAAGCCGGATATTTTCATGGTAGTACCAATTACGAGATTTTAACCAATAAGAGGAACCCTAAAAAGGCTGAGATCAAATACTATGTTACCATGGGGCCCGCGATGAAATATGGCGAGATTATGCCTCTCAATGCTTCTGGAATACCGGACTCAATTAAAACTAAAGAATGGAACTTTCAGTTTCTAAAACCCGGGGCTCCCTTTTCTATCGAGGATATGAAAAGAGAGAGAGAAGCCATATCCTCAGCTATGCGTAACGACGGATTTTACTTCATAAACTCAGATGCTATTATCTTCCAGGTCGACACCCTTATAAAAACAGGATTTGCCTCTGTAAAGACTACATTTAGAAAAGATTTACCCAAGGAAGTTTTTCACAAGTGGCAAACCAATAAGATTAGCATCGTTATGAATGGTCTCGAAGGTCAAACACCCAACAATGAGATCAACTATAAAGGTCTAAAAGTGAGATTCTATGGAAAAAAGCCACCCGTAAGATTAGGTGTTTTAAGGCAACACATAAGATTCAAAGAAGGAAAACTTTACACCCAATTTGATGAAGACATGACCCGCCAAGCCTTGGCCAGGTTAGGAGCATTTGGAGGAATGGAGTATCGATTCATCCCCGATACACAAGACTCTTTGACAAGTTTTGAAGATATCGGAAAGTTAAACATTAGCATACTTGCCAGTCAAGATAAGCCGTGGGATGCATCTCTTGAGGGGTCATTCAAAATCAAAAGCAACAACTATATGGGACCGGGACTCAAATTCTCAATGGCCAAAAGAAATGTTTTCGGAGGTGGTGAGAAAGTCAGCTTTGACATTTATGGTTCTTATGAATTGCAAGCAGGTCACAGACAGCAAACCGGCACCAAATTTTTTGATATGAATAGCTATGAAGTAGGAACATCTCTCAACTTCACCTTTCCAAATATCCTTTGGCCCGGACTTACCGACAGATACTACTTCTTCCCTACAACAACCAATTTTCAGTTGTCTTCATCAATGCTCAATAGAGCCGGCTTCTTTAGTATGGTAAACTTAGGACTTAATGCCATGTATGAATTTCAACCACATAGTCAGCATAAGCACACGATTTACCCTATCAAGCTCAACTACAATTTGATGCAGCATAAGACACAAAAATTTGAAGAGATACTACAAGACAATCCGGCCCTCAGACTTAGTCTTCGTAGCCAATTAATTCCTCAAATGTCTTATACATATACATACGACAACTACTTTAGCAAAAAAAGAGCTCATCATATTTGGTTTGAATTGGGATTTTCTCAAGCAGGGAATATCATCAATGCTCTATATTCATTAGGTCCAAAGAGATACAATGAAACAAAAAAGATATTGGGGGTACCCTTCTCTCAGTTTGTCAAAGCTACGGCAGAAGTAAGATACACATTCAATATCGATAGAAATCAAGCTATCGCAACCAGATTAGGTGCCGGTGCTATCTATGCATATGGCAATATGGATGTTGCACCATACAGCGAACAATTTTATGTCGGTGGAGCAAACAGCATTAGAGCTTTTACAGTGAGAAGTATAGGACCGGGTAAGTATATTCCAAACAAAAACAATAAATACGGCTTCCTCGATCAATCAGGAGACCTCAAACTCGAATTCAATACAGAATATCGCTTTAGACTAATTGGAGACTTATATGGAGCACTCTTTGTCGATGCCGGTAATATATGGTTGCTGAGGAAGGATATTAATAGACCCGGAGGATCTATTTCTGAAATCAACGGGGTAAGCGACTTCTTCAAGCAAATAGCTCTTGGCACCGGTACAGGATTTAGATATGACCTAACCTTTTTAGTAGTAAGACTTGACTTTGGATATGGACTTCACTTGCCTTATGACACCGGCAAAAAAGGTTATTTCAATGTACCTAAGTTTAAAGATGGATTTGGTATTCATATAGCCATAGGATATCCTTTCTAATAAACTCCATTGAGCCAACCATTAAAACTCTTCTTGAAGTATTCTACCACAATTTGTTATAAGAAAAGAACAAATACCCACTTTTTTGTTGATTCAAAGGCAATCAATATATCTTTCCTATTAAAAATATATTATAAACGCTACTTTATTAGTTTTATTTAATATATTTGCATACGAAAGATGAGAGAGATCATCTTTTAGGTGAGATAATCTAAAAAGCACTTTCTACTTAGCAGCGACAGCAACTATCTGTCAATAAGCTAATATATTAATGTAATGGACGAATTTGTCTTAATTGAATATTACTTCAAATGCTTTAGACACTATATTGATTTCTCTGGAAGAGCAAATAGAAAAGAGTTCTGGACATTTGTTGTGGTAAATATAATTATATCTATTCCTTTTATCATCCTTTTCCTTTCAGGAATGTGGGATTATGAGGAATGTAACAACAGCACAATGCTTTACATCGGTGCTGTGCTACTGTTTTTATGGACTGTTATTACCGGTATTCCTAAGATATCAGCGGCTGTCAGACGCCTCCATGATACCGGTAGATCGGGGTTTTGGCTATTAATATTATTCCTTCCGGGGATTGGTAGTTTGATTCTAATTACACTACTCCTCCTTAAAGGTGATGATGAAGAAAACAAATATGGTTTCCCGCCCTCCGATTTATTTGAGTAAGCAATGATACATTAATTTACAAAAGACATGATTTAACGTCAAACTATACATATTAAAAAATATTGCTGTCCGATAAAAGTTGGAAATGACATATTAAGGATGCTCAATCGCCGAATACATGCGGTTGAGCATTTCATTTTTACAAGATAAGCCCCCCCCTAATCAAAAAGCGAGGGTATTAAAGGGGTATCTGCCCGAGCTTTTAGAAGTACTTCCCAATCTTTTTCGGGGTGATTGAACAAGCTATAGAAGTCTACATAGTACATAAGGGTTATCCTA
>NZ_JBHSGO010000199.1:0-19856 GCF_042654485.1 Falsiporphyromonas endometrii
CGGGCGGACGCCAATCCCCCCGGTGTTTTTCATGCCCGCCTGACGGATGAACAAAACAATGAATTGAAATGATTAATTTTGACTCAAAGATAAACCTCCTTTACACACTTTTTGGGATACTACCTATGATTTTGGAGTGTTATTCTAAATGACCAAATGTCTTTGAATATTTGAAAGTCAATGTTATCCCGATATTCGACATATTTGGGTTAAGCATCAAAAATGTCGAATATCATTTGAATGGAAATTTAGATAATTAAATATTTAGGGATTTCTTTTCGATTTATTTTATTCTCTAACTGTGGTTACATAATACGCCATACTCATTGTTTAGATGACAAAATCAGTTTAAAACAACTTCATAAATGCTATCCCTTCTTATGGATATTTTGGGGCTTAATCAAAAAGGACGTCAAAGTATTTTCATTTATCTCATTTATAAATAGACTTATTCCCCTTCCATGACTATCATTTGGCAGTTTTTACAGTCAAATTTGAGCCTTAGTGTGCCGTTTGCATGATGCAACAGGAGTGGTTCTTTGTATGGCATTGGTGTCTTCTTTTCCCTTGTGCAATATCCCAGTTCTCTTTTGATGCAGTGTCTGCATGTCATAAGGGCTGCATGCCGCTGAGGAGTCAGTTCGTATGCTTTTTGAGCAATGGTATATCCAAGTTGTTTGTAATGTTTTTCTGCAAGAGGATTGGCAATATTGGCTTGATAAGTCAGTTCTATTCCTGAATTTAACTTTTGGGAAGCCCTCTTTTCTCTTGCTATTCTTTTAGGTTTATAGTTTTGTATTGCCTTTTGACAGAACATTTCTGAAGCTTTTCTTCTTGCTTCACTTATCAATGATGCCGGTATAAAGTATTCTTCAACCTCGCTTATATCTGTTTCTTTGGAGCTAAGAGGCGTTTGTCCGAGCTTTTCCAATTCTTTTTTTATTCGTTCTCCTTGTGGCTTTTTAGCCTTTTCGTGCATACACTCAATAATTGTTTTTGCCTCATCATATCCGTTTGGACCTGTCAGAGTAAGGGCGAATCCATTCTCGTCTAATGCCAGTTTTATCTTGATTGGTATCTTTCTTATGGCTGTTTGTTTGCCTTCAAGGGTCATTTCGAAGATGCGGTCTCTATTGCAATAAATCTGATCTCCATTTCTAAAAATGTCAATCTTATCCGGCTCAATAGAGTAGGGTGAACTTATGGTATTGACTTGTGTACCATCTATAGTCCCATCTTTATGAATAATGAGAAGCCCGTCTCCGGCATTAAGGTTATGTATTTGGTCAATACGTACGGTTCTCTTGGCTATATCAATATGAGAAACATGCCCAACCTCCCGACCTTTGCTTTTGGGGGTTTCGGGGGAAGCTATTGGATCTTCTGTGCGGTCCTTTAGAAGGTATGATGTGTATCCTCTGTTGAAGCTTTTGGTCAAATCCGGAGAAAATGAATACTCTATTTCTCCTACCGAAGCTCTTTTGTATTGATTGGGATTGAGCTCGATAAAGTTATTGAGGTTAATGCTATATGTTGCCGTTACATTTTTGACATAAGGGATAGATTTGAGGCGTCCTTCGATTTTGAATGAGGTCACTCCGGCCTTTGCCATCTCAGGAAGATACTCTGATCGATTCATGTCTTTGAGAGATAGAAGATGACGGTCCTTGACGATTATGTTGCCATCTGCGTCTGTCAAGTCGAAAGGGAGTCTGCATATTTGCGCACAAGTTCCTCTATTTGCCGAGCGTCTTGTCAGATATTGCGATACATAGCACAAACCACTTATCGAAACGCATAGAGCTCCATGAACGAATGCCTCTATTTCCATTCCTTCTTTAGCTATCTCTTGAATCTCCTCAATATTGAGCTCTCTTGCTACAACTACTCTTTCGAATCCCTCTTCTTTTAGTTGTTTGATCTGAGAAATTGTCCTATTGTCGCATTGTGTACTTGCATGTAAAGGGATATTTGGGATATCGAGCTCTGTAATTGCCTTGTCTTGAATAATAAGCGCATCAATGCCGGCTTTGTCGAGTTTTGTGATGATCTGCTCCACCTCTTTTAGCTCAGACTCATATAGAATGGTATTGAGTGCAACGAACACTTTTGCTTTGAAGAGATGAGCATATTCGCAGACTTTCCTAATATCTTCTATGCTTACCCCTGCAGATGCTCTGGCACTAAAAACGGGAGCGCCAATGTAAATGGCATCAGCACCATGGTCTATGGCTGCTATAGCTGTTTGAAGATCTTTGGCGGGGGAGAGTAGTTCGAGCTCTTTCATAAGTAGTCTCTATAATGATTTTGGTGTGCTTACTATTATAAAATACAAACCCTGAAGGTGGCTGTTTTTGATTTAGCCACCTTCTGAAGATGTATGTGTATTTGCTTCCTTTGTATAGGATCTAATCTGTTGTTATTTATAGCTTTTCACCAAAAGCCAAGTCTCCGGCATCACCAAGCCCGGGTACGATGTAAGAGTGTTCGTTAAGCTTTTGGTCTACTGACGCTACCCATAGTGTGACATTGTCCGGCATACACTGATCGAGGTATTCGATAGCTTCTGTACTGGCAATGACCGATGCTATATGTACCTCTTTGGGAGTCCCTTTCTTGAGCAGGGCTCTATATCCTACTTCCATTGATTTGCCGGTTGCCAGCATAGGATCTGCGATGATCAGTACTTTGTCATCAAGACAGGGAGATGCTATATATTCGGTGTAAACATGAAAGTCGGTATGGCTGTCGTCGTCATATTCTCTGTATGCTGAAACGAAAGCATTTTCTGCGTCATCAAACATATTGAGAAATCCTTGGTGGAAGGGTAGTCCCGCTCTTAGTATTGTGCTCAATACAATGGTATCTGCCGGTTTGCGGCATAGGGCAATCCCGAGTGGCGTTTGAGTCTCAATCTCTTTGTACTTTAGAACTTTAGAGATTTCATAAGCCACCAACTCACCTGTTCGTACAATGTTTTCTCTAAATCTAAGTCTGTCATTCTGAATGTTGACATCTCTCATTTCGAGAAGATACTTGTTGATCAAGCTGGGCTTTTGATCTAAATAGTAGGTTTTCATGCGTTATCTTTTTGATAGTTGTCTATATTTATTGCTTCTATCTGTTGGAGGCAGGTGATAGCCTGCTCCACCGTTTTGATATTATCGATACGGATAATCCGTTTTTTGTCTGTTTGTTTAAATTGGACACCTCTATGATGTAGGGCAGCATATTGGAGTAGCTTGCCAAAAGCATTGCTACTATAATAGAGGCTTGATGGATCTGAAATAAGATGGAGAGACATCCGATCTTGAGCAAGTACAATCTTTTCGATTCCCAGTCTGTGCCCTATCCATCTAAGTCTTGGAACTCTGATTAGCTCTTGTCCCTCTTTTGGGATGGGACCAAAGCGGTCTATAAGGGCCTTTTGATAATCTTCCAGTTCGCTTTCGTTTTGGAGATTGTCAAGTTGTCTATAAAGGATGATCCTTTCACTGTCTTGTGGAATATATTCATGATCAAAGTATAGTTCGAGATTGGTCTCAACTTGTGTTTCAGAGACAAACAACTCTGCACTGTCTTTTTGCTTCCCTTCATCATCTTTGGAGTAGAAGTCTGCAAATTCGTCTGCTTTCAATTCACTTAATGCCTCATCAAACACTTTTTGATAAGTCTCATAGCCAAGGTCTGATATGAAC
Organism: Falsiporphyromonas endometrii; assembly: GCF_042654485.1. Lineage (NCBI taxonomy): Bacteria > Pseudomonadati > Bacteroidota > Bacteroidia > Bacteroidales > Porphyromonadaceae > Falsiporphyromonas > Falsiporphyromonas endometrii. Next base: position 3,699 of record NZ_JBHSGO010000199.1, read on the forward strand.
CCGGACTGTTCGGCACCCAATGCATTGCCGGCCCCTCTAATATCTAAGTCTTGCAATGCTATACGCATACCACTTCCCAGATCGCTAAAACTTTCTATGGCTTGCAATCTTTTTCTTGCATCGTCAGTCAATGAAGAAAGTGGTGGAGTAACAAGGTAGCAAAATGCCTTTCTTTTGCTTCTGCCCACTCTTCCTCTAAGCTGATGAAGCTCGCTAAGTCCATATCTATGAGCATCATCGATGATAATGGTATTGGCATTTGGCACATCTATGCCATTCTCGATGATGGTAGTCGAAAGAAGTATATCGTATTCATAGCGATTGAAGTCCAAAAGCAGTTGCTCGAGTTCGGCCGGTTTCATCTGTCCATGTCCTATACCTACCCGTGCATCCGGAACTTCTCTTTTGATAAGAGCCGCTATTTCTTTGATGTTGTCTATTCTGTTGTGAACGAAAAACACCTGTCCCGAACGACTCATTTCGAAGTTGATGGCCTCTTTGATGATGTCGGCATTGAATCTTACAAGTGAAGTTTCTACCGGGTATCTGTTGGGTGGCGGAGTGTTGATATTTGATAGATCTCTTGCACCCATCAGAGAGAAGTGAAGAGTTCTTGGGATTGGAGTGGCACTCATGGTAAGGGTATCGACATTGAGCTGTAGCTTTCGGAGTTTCTCTTTGACCGCAACACCAAACTTGTGTTCCTCATCAATAATCAGTAATCCGAGGTCATGAAAAGCGACATCTTTTGATACCAGCCTGTGGGTACCGATGATAATGTCTATATCGCCATCTTTGAGTTTCTTCAATATCTCTTTTATCTCCTTAGACGATCTTGCTCTCGAAATATAATCTATTGTCACAGGCAAACCTTCAAGTCGTTGGGAGAAGGTTTGATAGTGCTGGTATGCAAGTACTGTTGTTGGTACTAAGACAGCAACCTGTTTGCAATCGTTAGCCGCTTTGAAGGCTGCTCTTACGGCCACTTCCGTTTTTCCAAATCCAACGTCCCCACAGACAAGTCTGTCCATTGGATAGGGCTTTTCCATATCTGCCTTGACCTCTTCTGTTGCCTTAGCCTGATCCGGAGTGTCTTCGTAGATAAAGCTGGCTTCCAATTCGTGCTGAAGGGTGCTGTCTTGAGAGAAGGCAAATCCTTCAGCTTCTCTACGAGCTGCATAGAGCCGGATAAGGTCACGAGCAATATCTTTGACCCTTTTTTTAGTTCGCTCTTTGATGCGGTTCCATGCACCTCCACCAACTTTGGAAAGTTTAATCTCTGTGGAGTCTTTTCCTCTGTACTTGCTAAGTTTGTGAAGAGAATGGAGGTTGACAAAAACAAGGTCATTGTTTTGATAAATGAGCTTGACCACCTCTTTGGTGATGCCACCTTCATCCATTTGAATAAGTCCGCCAAATACACCAATCCCATGGTCTACATGGACAATATAGTCTCCAATATTAAACTGCTGAAGTTCCTTTAATGACAATGTTACCTTGCCCGAACGCACCTTATCACTCTTGAGATTGTATTTGTGATACCTCTCAAAGATTTGGTGGTCAGTGAGCATGGCAATATTATTGTCTGTATCGACAAATCCTTCGTGAAGTGTAATGGGTAGTACCTGAGGCATTAGCTCTTCGGCCTGTCTTTCTGCAAGAATTTCTTTAATACGGTCGGCTTGTAGCTTGTTGGATGTGGTGAAAAATGTTTTTACTCCCATCTCCTTCCAATCAAGAAGCTGGTTGATAAGAAGGTCGAAGTTTTTATGAAAAGCCGGCTGAGGATAGGTATTGATCGTATATTCTTTTACCTTTTTGATGGCATCTGATTTGCTAAGTCTTATTTGTGTAAAATGGTTTAACCTTTGGAGCAATTCGTCCGGCTTGACAAGTTTGTCCTGCATCTCCGTTATGGTTGAGAAGCCTTCGCCATCGTCGATCAGTGGAGTGTCGTTGTATACCTCTTCGATCCGCCCCTTGAGAAGTTCATAAGACTTTATCATAAAGACCATATTGGGAGGAAGCAATTCGAAGATAGAGCATTTGGCTGTGTCAGCAGCTCCAACATCCGGCATAAGTACAATATCATCCAATGTTTCGCTTGACAGCTGACTCTCAATTTCGAAAATACGAATGCTATCTATTTCGTCGCCGAAAAAGTCTATTCGTAGAGGAAGTTCTCTTGAGTATGAAAAGATATCCACTATACTGCCACGAATGGCAAATTGACCGGGTTCGTAAACATAATCGACACGCTGAAATCCCCATTCAATTAATTTGTCTTTTAGATCTGTCTGATCAATAATATCGCCTGTATGTATGGCAAGCATTTCTGTTTTGAGAGTCTCTTTCTCTATGACTCTCTCTAAGATGGCGCTTGGATATGAAACTATGATAGGTAGTCCGCTGTTGTTCCTTTTTTTGTCGTTGTCAGAAATAAGATCGCCCAGACCACCAATAAAAGCCAATACTTCGGCTCGAAGTATTTCGGCTGCTTGATCGATATGGCCGTATTTGATAGCTCTTTTGTAAGAGGTAGGAAAGAATAAAGTTTGCTCTTCTCCAAATAGGGCACATAGGTCGGCATAGAGATAGCCGGCCTCTTCTTCGTCTTGGGCAATACAGAAAAGAGGGGCTTTGCCATCACTCATAGCTGCTATAACGCATGCCAGAGAGGATCCGTTGAGTCCGAAAAGATTGACGGAATGACCTTTGCCAAGTCTCTTCTCAATCTCTTTGATATAGGTGTTACGAGAATATTGTTCAACTATTGGATTTTGTGTCATCTTAGCTTTTGATATGTAAATAAGGGACAGCTTTGTCTAAATGCCTCCCCGTGGTACTACTTGTGTAGTGATCCGGGAGTATGGTGAGAGCCGGTTTGCAATCAGGTATTCGGGTCCGCCATTCTGTTATTGGCATTATTACTTCATAATCAATCCTCTCGAGGATCTCTTTTACCTCCAAAGGATTTTTGCGATGCGAGGCTTCGTCAGGAGCTTCGATATGTAGATATACAAAGTCGCTTCCTTCTTCGATAAGTTTCATCGCTTGCAAAGCTTTGCCTCTAAAGTTGCTGTCCGTTTCTCCGGTAGCCCCGGGTACAAATTCAATTGGAATGGACAAGGCTTTGGCTATGCCCCACATGACGGGGACAGCCGAGATCATATATGGATGCCGGAAATGATATCTCTGTTGAAATGGTTCAAACCGAATTCCTTGCACGATGCTTCGTCCCCAAATATGAGGGGATTCTAAAGTGGTTAGTTGTATAAATTTCTGTAGTCCGGCAATAGCTTGCTCTTCGGTTTGCCTCTCTAAGTTAGGTCTGAATATATGTCGATGGCCAACGCCTCTGTATAGAATGCCTATTTCTTTGGGTATGCAAAGATTCGATGGATAGTGATGCAGGTCGCATCTATAACAAAGCGTTGAGGAGGAAAAATGTAATCCCAACCCCAACGCTTCGAAACCGGCTCTTCCTTCAACATTTTTGGCCTCATCATCATAACCTAAGATCATAAGATTGGCTACTTCACTTGAAGGAATGCACCCGGCAGGAATAGTTTGATACTCGCCCACGAACCCCTGATGGATAAGTCGCTTAAGATACGGCATCGAAGCAACTTCAAAAGGAGTTTTTCCCCCAAGGAGTTCGTGAGGTTCGTCAGCTGCACCATCCAGAAGTATTATCAGCTGACAATATCTATTGTCTAACCAAGGTAAACTAATCCTTTCCAAGAGATCTATTATCTATAACTATATAAACAGCATGATAAAAATTTGAGCCGTAATAATACGGGCAAACATAGTAAGAGGATAGACTGTTGCATAAACGACAGAAGGACTGTCGTCTGAAACTTGAGCATGTGCAAAATCCAGTACCATTGGGTTTGCCATCGTGCCACAAACCAAGCCCGAAGCCGAACCAAGATCAACCTTGAAGAACTTCATACCCATAAGAGCAACGAGAAGTGCCGGTACAATAGTCAATATGACGCCTGTAAGCAACCATATAAGACCCTTTGAAGTAAATAGCACATCAAAGAATCCTTGTCCGGATGCAAGTCCCAATGCCCCGAGATAGAATATAATACCAAGTCTTTGTAGCATTTGATTTGAGCTGTTGGTCATATAGGTGGTCAACTTGTATCTGGGTCCATAAGCTCCCATCAAGATACCTATAATGATAGGTCCTCCCGCAAGACCAAACTTTACCGGCATACTAACTCCCGGCAAGAAAATAGGAATCATTCCTATCAAACAACCCAATGTAAGACCAAAGAAGAAACTGAGAAGATTGGGCCTTTCGAGGACTTTCGTCTGGTCTCCAAGTATATCAGCCACCTCTTCCAAGTGCTTCTTCTTCCCAACAACGGTAAGCGTGTCTCCAAGTTGGAGTCGAAGCTCTTTGTCCGGAAGAAGTTCAATACCGGCTCTGAGTATTCTTGTAATATTGATGTTATACAGATTTCTAAGTCTTAGAGTGCCGAGCTTGACACCATTGATTTCGTCTTTGGATATAACGATCTGCTTAGACATCAAGTCTCCACCAAGGGTATCCCAATCGACATCGGGTTGGTTCCAATCTTTGTCGGTGTTGTGCTTGCCAAAAAGGGCAGATAGTTGTTCGATAGCCTCCTCTGAAGAGACTGTAAGGAGACGGTCTCCTTGATTGATGACAGCTTCAGAATTGGCAATTCCAACCTGCCCATTTCTCCAAATTCTTGAGATTACAAAGTGTTCGTGTGTCAAGTGAACAATCTCTTTGACTGTCTTTCCAAAGATTGCCGGGTTAGTTACTTCAAACTCTGCAAAGAAAGTCGATCTTTGAGAGTCTTTGCTGCTTTCAACCTTTTTCCCCTTAAACATGGCCAGAATAGCAATGATGATGATAACACCTACGACACCCATAGGGTATGCAACAGCACATCCCTGTGCCATAGCAGCCATATCGGCAGAAAGAGTCGGACTTCCGGCGCTTACTTGTTGAAGGGTGGTCTGACAAGCTCCAAGCACGGGGGTGTTTGTCACAGCACCACACATAACGCCTGTGATATCAGCCAGGCTCATAACACTTTCAGGCAATATAAAATGCAAGATAGCACATACTATAAGCGTAGCTAAAATCATGACGAGACCTAAAATGTTGTAGGCAATACCTCCACTTTTTAGAGAAGGGAAGAAGGAGGGGCCCACCTCAAGACCCAAAGTGTAAATGAAGATAACAAGGCCCAGATTTTCAACGAAGTGGACCATATTGGGGTCAAGACCAAAATTGGGTATATACTTGTACCCGAAGTAGGAATAGATAATACCAACGAAAAATACGAAAGTCACACCCAAAGAGATCTTTCCGATGTGAAGTTTGCCCAACATCAACCCCAAGGCTGAAATGAAACTCAAAACGATGATAGTCTGCGTAATAGAGGGGTAACACAATTGTTCCCCAAGCCAATTCAAAATAGATTCCATACAGTTATAAACATTATAAGTCACCAAGACTGCCGCAAAGGTAGTGCTTTAGATCGAACTATAGAAAGATTTTGATCCCCCCTTTGCCTGGTTAGAAAGAGATTTCGAGTTGTTTTTATCCGAATAGGACTCTGTTGCCACTTATGATGGTTGGAGTCCCAATGAAGAGAAGAGTTTGTCGACAGCTTTATTTTCCTTACGCCAGCTTTTTATTTGCTCTGTGTCTGAGAGAGGCATCTCTTCCGGTTTAAGGACAGCATGACCAATCTCCATCACAAGTCTGCCATTGCTTAGCTTGGTTCTTAAGTATTCCAATAGTTTATCCTGAATATCTTTGAGCTCGGCCTCTTGTGCATCATTAAATATTTGCACTTCAAAGCGGTCGTTTCCTTTGAGATGAGGAAGGCACTCCTCCATTGTATGTTTTAAGTGTACTTGCTCTGTCAGTACTTCATCCTTAAATCCATACCAAGCTCTTTGCAGATCTTCCTCATTGATATCTTTGTGATCTTTAATCTCTTGTACCGTCGATTGCTCTTGAAGAGCTGCGGCTTTGCGATCCCCCAGATGCACACTGAGTCGTGTCCTTGCTCCGGAAGCCGGACTGATAGGACGCTGTTGTATTGTTTGTTTGGGTGCTGTCGCTTGAGTAATAGGTCGTGAAGCTATTGTTTGTGCGGCGCTTTGAATAGGCCTTTGTTGGTTTGCTGCTGAGACTTGAGGTTGTGTAGGCTGTTGTTGTTTCGCTGTATTTGTTTGAGTGGTAGCACCCGATTGGCGTGGCTGCTGTACCGTAGAGTTGTTGGATTGTGGAGTCTTCTGTGCGTTATCTCCTCTCAGCTCCTTGCTGTAAAGTGCAGATATGCTCATAAATGTCAGTTCAACAAGAAGTCTCTTGTCCGAAGCTGCTTTGTAATCTTTGTCGCAATTTACGCAATTCGCTATTGCTTTGAATAAGAAAGAAGAGGGGCATTGAGAAGCTACATTGGCAAATCTTTGTACGACGGATTGTGGCTTCTCGACAAGATGCAAGGTTTCCGGAGCTTTAGCCATCATCAGGTTTCTCAGAAAGGAGGCCATGCCATTAACAATCATGGCGGCATCAAACCCTTTGCCAAGCAACTCGTCAAGTGTGACAAGCACACCCCTAAAGTCTCCACTGATAAATTGTTCAACAAATTGAAAGCAGTATTCGTAGTCTAATATGTTTAGACCCTTTACTACAGCCTCATAACTAATTTCACCACCTCCAAAGTTGGCAATTCTGTCGAATAGGGACAACGCATCGCGCATCCCACCATCAGCCTTTTCTGCAATGATGCCTAACGCTTCTTGATCCGCCTTGATATGCTCCTCTTCTGCCACATGGCTGAGGTGTTTGACAATCTCACCGACAGAGATCCGCTTAAAGTCATAGATTTGGCAGCGAGAAAGTATGGTAGGAAGAATCTTGTGCTTCTCAGTTGTTGCCAAAATGAAGATGACATATTCGGGCGGTTCTTCCAATGTCTTAAGAAAGGCATTAAAAGCAGCTTGAGAAAGCATGTGAACCTCATCAATGATATAGACCTTCTTGGTCCCAATCTGAGGAGGAACTTGTACCTGTTCGATAAGTTTGCGTATATCGTCAACAGTATTGTTGGAAGCTGCGTCCAGCTCGTAGATGTTGAGAGAGCGCTGCTCATTAAAAGCACGACAACTTTCACACTCGTTGCAAGCCTCTCCGTCAGCACTTCGATTGAGGCAGTTGATGGTTTTGGCAAATACTCGGGCGGTGGAAGTCTTACCGACTCCTCTTGGTCCGCAAAATAGGTAGGCATGTGCTGTCTTGTTGCTCAAAATAGCTGCCTTAAGGGTCGAGGTCAGTGCCTCTTGTCCGATCATTGTGTCAAACGAATCGGGACGATATTTTCGTGCTGATACAATATATTGCTGTTGTTCTTCCATACTATACAAAAGTAATCATTCGATTAGATTCTTCAAGCGGACATCATAAAAATAGATGCCTATAAGTTTTTTAAGACATAAAATGAGGGCATATTGCTTTGCTGTTATGCTTAGCAGTATGCCCTTCAATTAAAATACAGATTCAATCTGCCCTATTTAAAACATATAGGCTACATTAAATCTGAAGTAGTTTTGCTTTATGGTTAAGACGTCACTATAATCTGATCCTACAATATTGGATAGCCCTAAGTTGTAGCTAAGGCCAAATTGAAAGTGCTTAAGAACTTCAATGCCGGCACCAAAACCCCATGAGCAGTTGAAACGTTTAAAGCCGCTATCATCGAAAATCTCAGACTCACTTCCAAATAGACCGAAGCCAAGCATCGGACCAGTCTTTAGATTTAGAGTAACTGTTGGTGCAACATGAAACTTATAACCAATATTAATGGGGAGATCAAGGTAATATAAGTCGGCATTCGCTGCAGCTTTCTGGCTAAACAAAAGAGACCCATCCGCAAAAAGACCCACGACAGGGAGTCCTATCTCCATCTTGCCGCCAACATTAAATCCGGCATTAAACTTAGAACTTCCGTAATCTTCTCCGCTGGAAGCTTTGAACTTTGTGAGCGTCATTCCACCTACGACTCCAAATCGGGGAGTGATTGACTGTGCTCCAGCCAATGAAATGCCCATAAATAGGGCAACTAATGAAAGAAGAAATTTTTTCATACCATTATTATTTGCCTCTCTGTTTATTACATCAAGTATGATGAGGTTCGCATACTTATGTATCTTACATTATTTGTATTTGTTGACAAATGTAGTAAAATAGTTTAATATTTATGTCGAGGATAGGATACTTATTTCATATCAGATGAAGGATTGACTTTTGCAATACTACCTGCTTTTTAGTATCTTGGCATACAATTAAATTAAAGAACCATGGAGATAATCATATCATTTACCATCTTTTTGATGATGATGTTGCTTGGGGGCTTATCCCTCCAAGACAGAAGAGTATGCCCATCCGGTTCGAACCAATTTGCCATCCCGGCAAGGATCCAAATAAGCCCTTCAAATCTTCTGCTTCTGCCAGCTGTGAAGTTCGCAACAGAGGACTATTATTTGTTAAATATTGTTGCTCCAACTAATGCACAAAAAGGGGCTCAAATAAATCTTATTTCTACCGATATTCATCCATTTAGGGGTTAGGGGACTCTGACCCAATGCACGCTTTGCCCGTTTTATTAGTACGAAACGGGCTTTTTTTATGCGCTATTTTAACAAATAAGCTCGCGCGAGAAGCAATCCGTTCTCGCGCGACTTTGGATCTGATCTCGCGCGACCTTGACATGCAAAGTCGCGCTACTTCAGGTGCAACCTCGCGCGAGTCTACCCTCAAGGTAGCGCGAGAATGGATTGCAAGTCGCGCGACCTTACAAAAAAAGCAGCCTGAAGTGGGTTTTTAAGCCACAAACTTGTCTATAAAAAGTAGTCTATACATATATTAACATTCAGATAGGACGAAACCGTCCTATCCATTTTCTATTATATAGAGAATAAGCCTCCTTTCAGATCAAAAAAAGGCTGTTTTTATCCCAAAATGCAGTGCTAATATTTTACATTATTTATCAAAACTAATGCGTTTACTGAGCTCTTAATATAGTGAGATGAGCGTTTTAATGCTGAGAAGTAAGTATTTTAGTAAAGAAAATGTGGCACGACTTGTCAACGAGAGAGATACTGATTACGCCCGCAAAATGGTTTGGCGATAATTGAGTTTTATTTGTGTGAGGGGATTTTAAGTGGATTCATTATCCAGTATGTTTATTTATTGATTAGGTTTGTTTCACTCCTTTAGAGTCTGTTTTTGTACCTTTGTGCTCACGTTAGAAGTAAAAACAGATATAACTATTTAATAATAAATATGATTACTACAGACCAACTGAACTCTCTGTTGGAGCGCCGTGAAGCGCTGAGGGGGTATCTTTGACGTCGATGCGAGACGTATACAACTTGAAGAAGAAGAACTTCGCACACAAGATCCGGAGTTTTGGCAGGATCCGAAGCGTGCAGAGATCCAGATGCGTAAGGTAAAGGATCTTAAGCGTTGGATTGGCTATTACGACGATATTGTAACTGCTACTGAAGAACTTAAGTTGGCCTTTGAATTTTGCAAAGAGGGTATTACAGAGGAGGAAGATGTTGATGCTGCTTATGCTGAGGCTCTCAAACTGGTAGAAGATGTTGAGCTTAAGAATATGCTTCGTCAGGAAGAGGATAAGATGAGTGCAGTCTTGAAAGTTAATGCCGGTGCCGGTGGTACCGAAAGTCAAGATTGGGCCTCTATGCTTGTTCGTCTTTATCAGCGTTGGGCTGAAAAGCATGATTATAAGGTTACGATTACGAACTGGCAAGACGGGGATGAAGCAGGTATTAAGACAGTCACCATGCAGATAGAGGGTGATTTGGCATATGGTTTCCTAAAATCAGAGAATGGCGTTCATCGTTTGGTCAGAGTTTCGCCTTATAATGCTCAAGGTAAACGAATGACTTCATTTGCTTCTGTTTTTGTGGTCCCACTGGTTGATGATACGATTGAGATTGAGATCAATCAAGGTAATCTCTCATGGGATACATTCCGATCAAGTGGTGCAGGTGGACAGAATGTCAACAAGGTCGAAACGGGTGTTCGTCTACACTATATATATAAGGATCCGGATACCGGAGAGGAGGAAGAGATTGTCATTGAGAATACCGAAAGCCGTTCGCAGCTTGACAACAGGGAAAATGCTCTTAGGCTTTTGCGTTCACAACTATATGAGAAGGAGCTTGAAAAGCGTCGTGCAGCTCAAGCTGAAGTAGAAGCCGGTAAGAAGAAAATCGAGTGGGGTAGTCAGATTCGTTCTTATGTCTTTGATGACCGACGTGTCAAGGACCATCGTACGGGCTGGCAGACCAGCAATGTCAATGCTGTTATGGATGGCGATATTGATGATTTTATTAAGGCCTATTTGATGGAAGCCGGCGGACATTCTGTTGGCGAGGTCGAGCCCAAATAAGTCTTGAAAGGTTATCTATGATCGCAAAATCTCTGAGACTTCATCAGTTTAAGAATATTCCATCTGCAAATTGTGAGTTTTCCCCAAGGTTGAATTGCTTTTTTGGTAACAACGGTATGGGGAAGACTAATTTGTTGGATGCACTGTATTACCTGAGCTTTACCAAATCACATCTTAACATCAATGACAGTCTGGCTATACAGTCCGGTACAGATATGACCATCGTTGGGGGAGCTTATCTCTCGGATATAGGCAATGACGAGGAGATTGCACTTTCTTTGAAGTCAGATGGTGCAAGAATGTCCAAGACCTTGAAGCGAAATGGTAAATCATATCAGGCTTTTAAGGAGCATATTGGGCAGTTTCCCCTTATTATCATTACTCCTCAGGATTCGCAGTTGATCATTGGAAGCCCGGAGGAAAGAAGACGATTTTTGGATCAGTTCCTTTCACAGCGTTCGATGGATTATATGGATGCTTTGATGCAGTATAAAGGCTTTTTGGCTCATCGAAATGCTGCGCTCAAAAATGGTACGAGTGATCCGTTGACCCTTGAATATATTGAAGCCGGTATGGCTGCTTCGGCATCATTGATTAGTCGTACCAGAAGGGAGTTTATCGAGACCTTTGCTCCTCTTTTTGATAAGTATTATGAGGCCATCTCCGGAGGTATGGATAACGTGTCGCTGGGGTATGATCCTTCTATTAGCTTTGATTCGGAAAGTGATTTCCTGGACGCTCTCAATGCCGTGAGAGAAAAGGACCGTATATTGGGGTATACAACCGTGGGTGTCCATAGGGATGATATATCTATGAAGCTTGGAGAAGAGCTTATCCGTAAGGTGGGGTCGCAAGGACAGTGCAAATCATTTTTGATAGCTCTTAAGCTGGCTCAATTTGTTCATCTCAAAGAGAAAACCGAAGAGCGTCCGATGCTTTTGTTGGATGATATTTTTGATAAGTTGGATGCTGAACGAATGGAGCGAATAATTAATCTGGTGAGTGAAGAAAACTTTGGACAAATCTTTGTGACAGACACCAATAGGAAGCATTTGGATGAAATAATAGATCGTAAATACGATGATTACCGCCTCTTCGCTGTAGATAATGGAGAGGTTATGCTCGAAAAGTATTAACTTTCTGTTGTTATGAAGAGGATAGATACCCAAACAATAGGAGAGAGCATTCGTCAATGGCTTTCGGAAGAGCCGGAGGTTTATGAGAACCTCTTGGTTATACAGGCAGAGCAAGCTGTCCCAAAAGTTTTGGGGCGTTTGTCGAAGTATGTACGCCATGTCAATTGCTACAATCGTGTCTTGTATATTACGATGTCTTCTTCGACCATCAGTCATGCGTTAGCATTAAAGAAACAGGAGGTTATTGGCAAAATCAATACCTTGATCAAAGCCAATCTTGTACTTGATATTGTCTTTAGATAGAGGAGAACCATTATGGATGAATTATTGAGAACCAGTATCAAATTCCTTGCAGGTGTCGGTCCTAAGCGAGCAGAGATGCTCAAAAAGGAGATTGATGTGGAGTCTTTTGACGACCTTCTCAATTATTATCCCTATCGATATGTCGATCGCTCTAAGTTTTATCGTACCAACGAATTGCTTCCGGACATGCCCTATGTACAGCTCAAAGGCTATATCAGACACTATTATGAGGAAGGGAATGGCCGACAAAAACGACTGAAGGCAATCTTCTCGGATGAGTATGGAAGTATCGAACTAATTTGGTTTGCAGGATATAGATACATTCAACAGATGTTCCCTGAGGGGAGACAATACATTGTTTTCGGAAAGCCCTCTTATTATCTAAACTCCTTCAATATGCCTCATCCGGAGATTGATACGGAAGAGACAGCATCAATGGTGAGTGGAGGTCTTGTGCCCATGTATCACACGACCGAAACGATGAAGCGTAGCGGGATCACTTCTCGCAAGATTCAAGAATTGGTATATAAGCTTCTTAAGAGTACAAGAGGCAAGATTGAGGAGACATTACCCGAATATATTATCAAACATTATGGCCTTCCTGCACTTCCGGATGCAATAAGAATGATACACTATCCTCAAAATCCGGAGGAATTGCGTTTGGCTAAGTATAGGCTCAAGTTTGAAGAGCTGTTTTATCTTGAGCTAAAGCTTGAGTTGAGCAAAGAGGGGCGAAAGACTCGGTTTTTGGGAGAGAAGTTTGCTGTCGTAGGAGATTATTTCAATAGCTTCTACTTAAATCATCTACCGTTTGATCTTACCAATGCTCAAAAAAGAGTTGTCAAAGAAATCCGTACAGATTGTGGATCGGGTTGTCAGATGAATCGTCTTGTGCAAGGAGATGTGGGTAGTGGAAAAACTATGGTGGCTCTATTGGCCATGCTGTTAGCTTTGGACAATGGATGTCAAGCTTGTATGATGGCACCAACAGAGATTTTGGCAAGGCAGCATCATGAGGGTTTAAGCGAATTGCTTAAGCCGATGGGTATTGAAGTGGGGCTTCTTATAGGGTCGACAACAAAGAAGCAAAGAGAAAAGTTGCTTCCCAAATTGGCCTCCGGGGAGTTGAAGATAATTGTTGGTACCCATGCTTTGATCGAACCCAATATCATTTTTCATAGACTTGGAATGGCTGTTATCGATGAGCAACATCGTTTTGGAGTAGAACAGCGAGCCAAACTTTGGATCAAAAATCCCAACAAACTTCCTCATGTCCTTATTATGTCTGCCACACCCATCCCAAGGACATTGGCGATGACACTTTATGGTGATCTTGACATATCTATTATCGACGAACTTCCTCCCGGCAGAAAACCTGTATATACAGAGCATCGTTTTGATGATAATATGCATCCAATCTTTATGTTTCTTCACAGAGAGATCAAAAAGGGTCGTCAAGTATATGTCGTATTCCCCATGATTGAAGAGACTGAGAAGGCGGATATTAAGAGTTTGGAAGAGGGGTATGACTTGTACGCCTCTAATTTTGGACAGGAGAAGGTCACCCTTGTGCATGGTAAGATGAATGCTCGTGAAAAGAAGAGGGTGATGGATACCTTTGTGTCCGGGGAGAAAAAAATCTTGTTGGCCACCACGGTTATCGAGGTGGGAGTCAATGTCCCGAATGCTTCCGTTATGATTATTGAGAATGCCGATCGATTTGGCCTTTCACAGCTGCACCAGCTTCGTGGAAGGGTAGGGCGAGGAGCTGAGCAGAGCTATTGTATCCTTTTGACTTCATCCAAAGTTGGCAATGAAGCCCGGAAACGTATCGAGGTGATGTGTAGTACCAATGATGGGTTTATAGTGGCGGAAGAGGATATGAAGCAGAGAGGCTTTGGAGAGATAGAGGGTACTCGTCAAAGTGGCAAGGAGCTGATGTTGAAGATTGCCAATCCTGCTTCTGACGGGCAGCTCGTGGCCATCACCAAAAGAGAAGCCGCCTCAATAGTTGCTATGGATCCCTCTCTGACACTTGAACATAATGTGGTCCTCAAAGAGAGGCTTTTATGGCTTGATAGAAATGGTCAGGAAGCATATTCTAATATCAGCTGAGTAAGAAAGACATTCCTATACTGCAAACTCTTGATTTGTCAGTACTTTTCGAAAACATTACCTTCGCAGTTTGAAAATAAATAACAAAGACATGGTGAGACGTTTTCTTCACTATTCTTTGCTGTAAAAGTATCGATATATCTAAACATTGGCTTTCTTATGTATTGATGGCTCTTGAAGGTATATTTTGAAATGCGTTTAATAGAAGATAAAAACAGATAGCATATGATTACAGTGACCGATTTAGCCGTACAATTCGGCAAACGTATCTTGTTCCAAGATGTGAATTTGAAATTTTTGCCCGGCAATTGTTATGGTATTATCGGGGCAAATGGTGCAGGCAAATCAACCCTTTTGAAAGTGATAAGTGGAGATTTGGATGCTACAAAAGGACAGGTTTCGCTGGGCCCCGGTGAGAGATTGTCCGTCCTAAGTCAGGACCACTTTGCTTTTGATGAGTATTCTGTATTAGATACCGTACTGATGGGGCATAGTACACTTTGGGCAATTATGGAAGAGAAAAATGCCCTGTACGCAAAGCCGGACTTTAACGATGAAGATGGCAATCGAGTAGCTGAACTTGAAGAGCGTTTTGCTGAGATGGAAGGGTGGAATGCAGAGAGTGATGCCGCTATGTTGCTAAGCGGATTGGGTATCAAGGAGGATCTCCATTATAAGATGATGAGTGAATTGAGCGGTAAGCAGAAGGTGCGTGTCCTTTTGGCAAGAGCTCTCTATGGCAAACCGGACAATTTGTTGCTCGACGAGCCTACCAATGACCTTGACCTTGATACGGTATCTTGGTTGGAAGATTATCTTTCTAAATGTGAGACCACAGTACTTGTCGTTAGTCACGACAGGCACTTCTTAGACTCTGTTTGTACACATACTGTAGATATTGATTATGGCAAAGTGAAGCAGTTTGCCGGCAACTACAGCTTCTGGTATGAAAGTAGCCAGTTGGCGCTTAAGCAACAGCAACAGCAGAATAAGAAGATGGAAGAGAAGAAAAAGGAACTTGAAGAGTTTATTCGCAGATTCTCAGCCAATGTTGCAAAAAGTAAGCAGACTACAAGTCGTAAGAAGATGCTTGAAAAGCTGGATATTAATGAGATTACTCCTTCATCAAGGAGATATCCGGGTATTCAGTTCTTCCCCGAGCGTGAACCCGGTAATAAGGTCCTTGAGGTGAAAGGTCTTGAAGCCCGTGCCGATGATGGTACATTGCTGTTTACCGATCTCAACTTCAATGTGGAGAGAGATGACAAGATTGTCTTTATTAGTCATGATCCAAGAGCTATGACAGCTCTGTTTAGAATAATCAATGGTGAGCAGAAGGCAGAAAAGGGTACTTATGAATGGGGGCAAACTATCACTACGGCTTATTTGCCACTCGACAACTCAGATTTCTTCAATACTGATCTCAATTTGGTTGAATGGCTTGGTCAGTATGCTCCGGGTATGCTGGAGGTGGATGTCAAAGGCTTCCTTGGAAGAATGCTTTTCAATGGAGATGAATTAAATAAGAAGGCAAGCGTATTGTCGGGAGGTGAGAAGATGAGATGTATGATCTCTAAAATGATGCTTACCAATGCCAATTGCCTTATCCTGGATACACCAACCAACCACTTGGACCTCGAAAGTATTCAGGCATTCAACAACACTTTAGTTGGATTTAAGGGAAATATCCTATTCTCAAGCCATGACCATGAGTTTATCCAAACCATATCAAACCGTATTATCGAATTGACTCCGGGTGGTATTATCGATAAAATGATGGATTATGATGATTACATTGTAGATCCACTCGTTTTACAGCTGAAAGAGAAGTATTATCCAAAAGAAAAATAATGTGTTTAACATATCGCTTGTCAGATGATGGAAATCAATGAAAGCGGTTATGAAGATACTTTGTTGAAACGAATTGTTAAGAAGCTGTTTGGAGCTAATCCGAACAGCTTCTTTGCTTATGTCCCGGAAGTTTTGGTACTTATACAATACTTCGGTAAATTTTTACCGAAAAATTAAAAGTTAAACAATAGAACTGACAAAAGTCGGTTCGAAAACACTAAAGAGATCATTGAAATGTTGTCAAAACGAATGGTTAAGCATGAAGA
>NZ_JBHSGO010000200.1:0-20093 GCF_042654485.1 Falsiporphyromonas endometrii
CCTGACAGACAATTCGAAATAATTTCTTTAATTTGTGCTTGTGTAAGATCCATACTGTTTTACTGTTTTATTTTATTTTTTCAAAGATAACAGTCTTGGGTCTTACACACTTTTTTGGGACAGTATCAAATAATTTCATCGAGGTAATCTTTCTTATTGTTTTCACTTTCCATAGTCAAGTCATATTCTTATTTGAGTTGATTATTTGTCCGGACTTCTTCTTTGTCTCTCTTAGTGAGAATATAGGGTAGGGCCAATAACCCAACTCGTTTACTTAAAATAGAAATAACAAGGGCTGCAGCGAATTTTACACTACAGCCCTTATATAATAACGATATCTGTCTATCAACTTAGATTATTTGATGATACCTCTACCTCTAAGCATATCGTCCGGGTTGGGTTTATCCAATCCTGTGAAATCTTTGAAGCATTTGTTGAGATCTTCAGAATAACCCTTAGAGATAATCATGTCTCTAAATCTTTGTCCATTCTCTGATGTCATGCCACCATGTTGTACAAACCAGTTGTAGATGTTCCAATCCAAAACATTTGTCCACAAATAAGCATAATATCCTGCAGAATATCCATTAGTGAAGATATGTCTGAAATATGGTGATCTATAGCGTGGAGGGATCTGTGTGTTGTACATCTTCATCTTTTCGAGAGCTTGTTTCTCAAATTCGTCGATGTTATCAACTTTTTGACCCTTCTCAAGCATATGCCAAGCCATATCAAGTGTTACGGCTGCAAGGTTTTCTCCAAGAGAATAAGCTGCATTAAACTTAGAAGCTGCCTGTACCTTTTCTACCAACTCTTGTGGCATAGGCTCACCTGTCTTATAATGTTTTGCATAATGCTTAAACACAGATGGTTCGCTTGCCCAGTGTTCGTTGAACTGTGAAGGCATTTCAACAAAGTCTCTTGGTGTAGCTGTACCCGATAGAGACAAATACTTTTGATTTGCAAACATTCCGTGCAGAGCGTGTCCAAACTCGTGGAACATGGTTTCTACATTGTCCCATGAGATAAGAGCCGGCTTGCCATCTGCCGGTTTTGCATAGTTGCATACATTATATATAACTGGCTTTGTTCCAAGGTAATGGCTTTGGTCTACCCAGTTGCTCATCCAAGCACCACCGCTCTTGTTTGGTCTTGTATAATAGTCTGTGTAGAACAGTGCAAGCTGCTTGCCATCCTTGTCTATCACATCATAAACATGAACATCATCATTGTAAACAGGAAGGTCTTTTCTTTCCTTGAAGGTCAGTCCGTACATTTTATTTGCTGCATAGAACAAACCATTGGTAAGAACGCTGTCCAAAACAAAGTATGGTTTGACCATATTTTCATCGAGGTCAAACTTTTCTTTTTTGAGCTTCTCTGCATAGTAAGGCCAATCCCAAGCTTCCAACTTAAAGTCCGGTCCTTCTGTTTTCTTAGCAAAGTCTTCAATCTCTTTTGCGTCTTCCTTAGCTTTAGGCAAGTAACCTGCAATGATATTGTTTAGGAAGTCATAAACAGCGTTTGGAGTCTTTGCCATTTGATCTTCAAGTTGCCAAGATGCAAAGTTTTTGTATCCCAATACAGCTGCCTTTTCAGCTCTGAGTTCTGCAATCTTTGTGATGAGCTTAGAGGTATCATATTTGTCTCCTTTTGAGCATCTGTTGACAGAGGCTTCAAAGAATCTGTGTCTGATATCTCTGTTGTCGAGATTGGCAAGCTCAGGTTGTTGTGTCGTATTGGTCGGAACGAGCATATACATTCCTTTATGGCCATTCTTTTCTGCCAATTGCTTAGCTGCATTTATCTCATCTTCGGACAAACCTTTTAGTGAGTCGGCAGAGCCTACAAGAATGTATGCCTGGTTGGTTGCTTCAAGTAGAAGTTGGCTAAATTGAGTCTCAAGTTTGGTTAGCTCAGCATTGATCTTTTTTAGCTCTTCTTTTTTCTCGGGGCTGAGGTTTGCTCCTGCTCTTACAAATGCATCATAGTAATATTCGAGGAGTCTTTTGTCTTCTCCTTGCAACTCATTGAGCTGTGTGTCATAAACCTTTTTGACTCTTTGGAAAAGTTTGTCATTGAGGTAAATATTGTCTGACTGTGCTGTGAGTTTTGGACTGTATTCGGCTTCTATTTCTTGAAGCTTATCTGTACCATCGGCACTAACAAGACCGAAGAAGATGTTAGCGACTCTTCTTAGGGTTGTACCGGAAAATTCCAAAGGAACAATGGTATTTTCGAAAGTTGGTTCGCTCTTTTCGTTGCAGATCGAATCAATTTTCTCTAATTGCTCCTTCATCGCATAGTCAAATGCCGGTGCAAAGTCGTTGTCTGTGATTTTGCTAAAGTCTGGAGCCCCCATAAAGAGGCCGGAATCGTGCAATAACGGATTGTCATCAGCACGTTTCCCATGTTGTGTACATGCTGTAATCATAGTTAAAAGGCCTAATGCCAAAATTGTTTTTTTCATCGGCTTGTTGATTATTGATTTATACTAAATTGCTTTGTTTTTAGAAACTGTTATGAACTTATTTTCTAATGTCATCAAAGGACAACTCTCAAACTATTTGAGGTTCCAAACAGCTCCATTACTGATCCTTATAATTGATATTTGTCGATCGTTTGTTTTTATATCTCAGCCATCTTGCTGACGAAGATAATCATTTTGTGGGAGCATTTCTTTGTTGCTTGAGATACTTTTGTCTCCTTTTCATCCTGCGGTAATCCCTTTCTTCGTTGTGAGCATTGATATATTGAGGATCATTGATGATAGATGTCATATAGAAGGAGTACAAAGCCATTGTCAAAGGAAGCGCCACAATTAGACCAAAGAATCCCAGAAGTGTACCCCATATTGTGATGCAAAGCAGGATAAGAGAAGGTCTCATACCCATTTGTTTGCCCATAATATTAGGTACCAATATGGTGTCTTGAATGACTTGTACAATAGCCAAAACACCGATTGCAAGCGAAACCGATACGATAAAGCTACCCCCGTCTTGGATACTTTGAAGTCCCGCTAAAAATATAAGTGGAGGGATACCGAGTACTTGCATATAGGGGACAAAATTGAGGGCTCCGATAAATAGACCTATGGTGATACTCAATGGTAATCCGATAATCTTAAATCCTATGGCAAGTAATATGCCGACGCTAAGTGCCACAAGTGCTTGCCCTCGAAAATAGTTATTCATATAGTAGTCCAAATCTGCCATCATCATTGTAGCTTTTCTTCTCATTCCCATAGGAAAAAGTTTGATCATTCCCTGTACAAGTTTCTCGTAGTCAATCAGTATAAATATAAAGTAAACAATACCCATTGCGAATATGGTCGCACTCGAAACGACCGATATTGTACCACTAATGAGATCTCCCATTTTTGTTAGGAGCTCTTTGCTGTTGGTCATAATGGTATCGGCTGATATTCCTTTAATAAAGTCATCAAGGCTGGCATTGCGTGTCAGTACATTTCGAATCGGCTCGGGGAGGTGCTGAAGAAAGGTGTTGTCTTTGGTATATTCTTGTATGAGAGACCATGTTTTGCTGACCTCTTCTTGTATTTGAGGAATCAGCGTGAGTGCTAAAATTGTGGCAATTCCCAGGATTACAAAAAACACAATGACAACGGATAATACTCTAAAATGAATGTGTAATTTGTATTGTACAAACCTTACGAAGGGTAGTACGATGTATGCAAATATCCATGCCAAAGCAAAAGGGATCAGCACCGATCTCAATCCGAAAATGATACCAAAAATAGCTACGACAATTATTGTTACGAATATTGATCGGAATGTACGGTCGAATGTAAATTCGCGGTTAAAAAATCCTTTCATAAATTATGATGAAATAAATAGAACTAAAATTTAGAGGTAAGGGGATATTTCAATCCTTTTGCTCCTTTGAAAGTAACCACTCCTGCTCCCAGTTTGAGCTTTGATTTTAGACATATTGGGATTAAGTTTTCGTCATCGCTTATCCAGGCTTCCATGGATTCTTTCTGCTTCTCGAATTTGTTGTTTTTTATATCTACAACAAACTTCAATGTGTGGTATTTGTTCTTTTTGTTGACTTTAAAATCAACTTTTCCCTTGTACACGATGGTTGCCGTTGTAATATCGGCATTGTCAATGACCGTAATAGTTAGTTTGTCTCCAACCCTTAAGTTTTTAGCATCCAGAGATCTTAAGAAAATAACCGATCCGAAAAGGTCTACCACAGGGTATTTGCTGTCAAGAGTAATGGTGGTATCACGCATGGTGTTGCCTCTTCGTTCTTTGTAGAAACGATACTTGACAGGTTTACCATGATTGTATGTCATGGTCATATAGCGGGTACTGGGCTTTTTCCTTTCATTGAGTTTTTTAATACTCTTGATAAATTTCAGATCCGGAGTAAAGAAAGATTCTACCTCATCCCTTAAATAATATATCTTATCAAAAAATGAAGAGGTGCGAAGAGCAATTTTATAGGCATACAAATCTTTTCCATCCACATGGACCTCTCTCATGCTCATGGTGGCACTACCTGCATCCGGCTTTAGCAATCCCCATTGAAATTCTGCTGTGTAGGTCAATACTTCTCCCTGATTCATCAAGGCCTTTTTGGGCTTGGGTGTCTGAGCATCGATTGATAATATGCTGAGAAGCATGGTTGCCAATATGATTAGTCTACTTGTTATATTTTTCTTGTCCATAATGTTCTTTTATTTATCCAAAAATGCCATTAAACTATCTAAGGGCCTCATTGCACGGTTTGACATATAAGAGATGTCTTGTGACCTATTTGGTTTATGACATCGCCGCAAATTGTATGTTGTTTGAACCTATATACGGTTGAAAACTAACTAATAAGCCTCTTGTCAATTATATCTTAAGCGTAAAGTTATTGAGACTTTGCTAATTTCACAAGTTTATTGCTTTTACTTGAATTTTGATGATATGACTATCGAATTTCTGCTTTAATATCATTTGTCGATCTGCCGATATTTCAGCAATTTATAGAGTAATTATGAGCTTATTAGAAGTTAATTACAGTTAAATCATAATTATTCAGGTAAAATCTATTGAATTATATAGGCACATTTTTATGTCTAAATGAGCCCGTTTTTGACGTAAAATAGGGCTGTTTATCATCCAAAAATGAGCTGAATTGAGATTTAGGCTCATAATCATATGTTAAAATATATATATGGTGTTTTTTATTTGTCTTTCGCCCGCTTAAAAATCGACTTTAGGCCGCCTTTTTTGGAAGGTCGCGCGACTTGCAATCCATTCTCGCGCTACCTTGAACCTATACTCGCGCGAGGTTGCACTTGAAGTAGCGCGACTTCGCATGTCAAGGTCGCGCGAGATCAGATCCAAAGTCGCGCGAGAACGGATTGCTTCTCGCGCGACCTTATTTGTTAAAATAGCGTATAAAAAAAGCCCGTTTCGTACTATAAAAACGGGCAAAGTCGGCAAAAGGTCAATTGACCCTAACCCTCGAATTTGAGAATTTGAAGTTGAATCAGTGTTGTTTGAGTAGCTTTTAGAGTATTAGGGCTGGTAACAGTATTTAACAAATAATCCCCTCTCATGACGAGCTTCACAGCCCAATGACAGGGCGACCTCTTCAGGTTGTATTTGATGTCCACGAAGTAATCGATTTGTTGCAAGTCAAGAAGACATATCTTGCCCTCTTGAAGAAGTGATGCTCCAAGCGAAATAATTATAATAATTAAGGCAAATAATATGCTTATCTTCATGGTTGTTAATTTAGATACTCTGCTAAGATACTAAATATCAGATATATTTCAAATACTTTTCTTTGCTGGCGATACCTTGGATTTTGTATCCTTGGCTGTTACTGTTTATTGAATTTCTGATACATCCGGAGATGACAACTTGATTGAGGAGTATTTGCTTCTTACGATAGTGCGCAATGCTCATCTAATTGTTTTATATTCAAATATATGTAGTGCTGTATTTTGGATTAAAACTCAAATTAGTTGGTTGGTGTGTTATCTATGACTACATTTGCAAAATATAAGGAAGAGGTGCACTTTTGAGTAGTCGGATGATTCGTGAGAATGATCTTGGCCCGAGTAGTAACTCGCTGACATATAAAGTAATTGTAAGTATAATAGAATTAGAAATTGATGAAGAAGTTATTCTTATCTTTAGCTCTGCTGGCTTTTGTAGCGTTGCCGAACGCAGTTGCGCAGAAAGGCTATGCGAAAGTAACGGTTGCATTTTACAACTTAGAGAATTTATTTGACACTGAAGACGGACCTAACAATGATGCTGAGTATCTTCCGGATGGCGCAAATCACTGGACTTTGGAGAAGTATCACAACAAACTTCATAATATGGCTAAAGTCATATCTCAGATTGGTGGAGATGGCCCGGCCGTTATTGGTGTAAGTGAAGTTGAAAACAGAAAAGTTTTGGAAGATTTGGTCAAAGAACCGGCTCTTCAAAGATTAGGATACAGCATTGTACATTATGAATCTCCCGATTTTAGGGGTATTGATTGTGCTCTCCTTTATCGTCCTGAAATTTTTAAGCTCACTGCCAGCTCAGCACATCCGGTAAATATACCCGGTGAACCCTATATTAAGACTCGTGATGTGGTTGTAGCTTTCGGATATATAGATAATGAGCCTTTCTCATTCCTTGTCGGACACTGGCCTTCAAGAGCGGGTGGAGAAGCTGTTTCTCTCAATCGCCGAATGGCAGCGGCCGAAACCATGAGAGCTCAGGCAGACTCTATTTTGAGGTTAGAGCCAAAATCCAAGATAATAATGATGGGGGACTTCAACGATGATCCCACTTCTCCCTCTGTTGTAAAAGGACTTCGTCTCAAAAAGGGACCCAAGGGACTTGGAGCAAATGAATTTTATACTCCGATGAGAAAGCTTTACAGAGATGGTATTGGTACCCTTGCTTACAGAGATGTTTGGAACCTCTTCGATATCATGTGTGTCAATGGTAATTTGATTGGAAAAGATCACAATTCTTTTAAAGTTTATAAAGATCCTAAGACGGGATATTATGCTTATGTCTTTAATAAGCCGTTTTTGAGACAGCAGTCCGGAAGATACAAGGGATATCCTCATCGAACAATGGTGGGTGGTGAATATCAGAATGGATATAGTGATCACTTCCCGGTATATATGTATCTTGTAAAAGAATTGAAGTGACGAGTGGTGCTTCTTGGGATAATCATGAAGTAAACCAAAAGGATGTCCTAAGTTGAAAAATTGGATAGTAACTAAGATTATTCACAGGAGAATCATTACATTTGTCCATAGTTAATACATTAAGATCAATATAAATAATCATAATTTAGATGGCAACAACAGCTGATTTTAGAAACGGTATGTGCCTCGATATCGATGGCCAATATTATTTTATTGTCGAATTTCTTCATGTAAAACCAGGCAAGGGACCTGCTTTCGTTCGTACCAAATTGAGAAATGTTACGACCGGTCGTATCCTTGACAAAACTTGGAGTAGTGGTGTAAAAGTGGAAGAGGTTCGTATCGAACGCAGACCATATCAGTTCCTATATAAGGATGACATGGGTTATAATTTCATGCATCCGGAAACATTCGAGCAAGTTACTATTCCCGGAGAGGGAATCGATGGTGTGCAATTCCTCAAAGAAGGGGATATGGTAGAGGCTAATGTGCATGCAGGTAGTGAGACTATCTTGACTTGTGAGCTTCCCGCACACGTTACATTGAGAGTGACCTATACAGAACCGGGTGTAAAAGGTGATACAGCTACCAACGCACTTAAACCTGCAACTGTTGAAACCGGAGCAGAAGTAAGAGTTCCTCTTTTTATCGGAGAAGGCGAATTGATCGAGATTGATACTCGTGATGGCTCTTACATTGGCCGTGTCAAAGAATAATTAATCGACATTATTCGTAAATATAAACCATTAATACATTCTAAAAATGAATTTCCCAGAAGAATTGAAGTACACCAAAGATCACGAATGGGTACGCATTGAAGGTGATGAAGCTACAGTTGGAATCACTGATTACGCTCAGAGTGAGTTGGGTGAGATTGTCTTTGTAGATGTTACAGCACTTGACGAAGAATTGGAAGCAGAAGAGGTTTTTGGCAGCATTGATGCCGTTAAGACTACATCTGATCTTATGATGCCTATCTCAGGTGAAGTAGTTGAAGCAAATGAAGATCTTGAAGAACATCCGGAACTTGTAAACAGCGATCCTTATGGTAAAGGATGGATTGCAAAAGTGAAGGTTTCAAATGTTGGTGAACTTCTTTCCGCAGCCGAGTATAAAGCTTTCATCGGAAAGTAATCCGAAGTAACAAGTAATACAAAGGTTAGGTAACCTCAAATGGGGTTGCCTGACCTTTTTTTGAAGTTTATTGTTTGCCAAGAATGACATTGGTGTTTTCAAGGCGGACGATTGGCTTTTTATCAAAAAAAGTTTCTCAAAAACATTAACAAGAAAATGGCAAATCCACTAGTTAGTATAATTATGGGCAGTACCTCCGACTTGCCTATAATGGAAAAAGCAGCAAAGAGACTTGATGCAATGGAGATCCCTTTTGAGATGTTGGCTCTTTCTGCACATCGAACACCGGAAGAGGTTTCTGACTATGCTAAGAATGCAAAATCAAGAGGTATTAAGGTTATTATTGCCGGAGCAGGTATGGCAGCTCATTTGTGTGGTTTTATTGCAGCACAAACATCTATTCCTGTGATTGGAGTACCTATCAACGCATCACTTGATGGGATAGATGCGTTACTTGCAATCGTGCAGATGCCTCCCGGTATTCCTGTAGCTACTGTTGGTATCAATGCTGCTGAAAATGCAGCTATATTGGCTGTCCAGATGATGGCTACCAATGATGCATCTCTTTATGAAAAGCTCACCGCTCACAAAGAGGGCCTTAAGCAGAAGATTGTAAAGGCCAATGCAGATCTAAAAGAGATCACCTATAAGTTTAAAACTAATTAATAACCCCATTTAGGATCAGTCTTCTTTTAGATATTGCTCCTAAAGGGTAAAGTATTTATTGTGACAGATTTATTCAATTACAAGCGTCGCCACTCATTGGAAGTTAAAATAGGAAACTTGTCAATGGGTGGCGATCATGCTATTCGCATTCAGTCTATGTGCAATACCTCTACGATGGATACCATTTCATCAGTAGAGCAGTGTATTGGACTTTTTGATGCCGGAGCAGATCTGGTTCGTCTCACTGCGCAAGGAGTTAGAGAGGCTGACAATCTTGGAAATATCCGATCTGCCTTGATCAAAGCCGGTTATCCACAACCCCTTGTTGCTGATATTCATTTTAATCCTAAAGCGGCTCATGCTGCACTCAAGACTGTAGAGAAGGTACGTATCAATCCCGGTAATTTTGCGGATAATAAGAGCTCCGTTATTTATAATGACGAGCAATTTGCAAAGGGTGCAGAGAGGGTTCAAACGCGTTTTGGTGAATTTTTGGATGATGCAGCCTCTCTTGATAGAGCTATTCGTATTGGCGTTAACCATGGCTCTTTGTCAGAGCGTATGTTGCAGCGCTATGGAGATACAGCCGAAGGGATGACAGCGAGTTGTATGGAATACCTTCGGATATGTAAAGCACATGGTTTTCGCAACGTTGTTGTTTCGATGAAATCTTCCAATGTTCTTGTTATGTGTGAGGCTGTAAGGCAGGTTTCAGAAGCTATGGACAAAGAAAATCTTCCTTTTCCGCTTCATCTGGGTGTGACGGAGGCAGGCGATGCAGAAGATGGCCGAATCAAATCTGCTTTAGGTATAGGTTCTCTTTTGGCAGATGGATACGGAGATACTATCCGCGTCTCATTATCGGAGGACCCTGTGGCTGAAATACCGGTAGCTGAAAAGATTCGCTCCTTTATTGAGAGGCTGGCCCATGCTCCACACATCTCTAATGATGATAAACTCATATATAACAGGGAATATGAACAGAGGAAAGATTCGGTAGAGATAGGTGAAATAGGTGGTGATAAGCAACTTGTGGTGGTTGGTGATCTTCGTTTCCATGGGTCGTACACCTATTCCAATGATTTTCATCCTGACTTTATTATCCGTAAAGAAGATAATCTTAACCATGTCTTTGAGGGATTTGATGAAGTAATTGAGTTGGAAACTTTTCAACTTGACCATGCTGCCTTGTCTAAGTTAAAGTCTAAAGAAAAGGCTTTGATTATCCTCTCTTCTCATCATCCCAATGCTATTGGTGATTGGAGAAAGGCTTTTGCCAAGTTGGAAACTGCAGGGGTTCGCTTGCCGGTTATCATTAATCGTGACTACATGACGGAAGATTTGGAGCAACTTTATGTCGAGGCTACGATCGAGATGGGTAGTATTCTTATGGAGGGTAGAGCTAATGGTTTGATGATAACAGCTCCTAAGGTTTGTCCCAATAAAGCGACTCAGCTTGCTTTCAGCATCTTGCAAGCTGCCAGACTGCGATTTACAAAGACCGAGTACATTAGTTGTCCCGGATGTGGTCGGACACTTTATGATTTGCCTTCAACCATCAAAAGAATAAAAGAGGCAACTTCTCATCTACCGGGTCTTAAAATCGGTATTATGGGCTGTATTGTGAATGGCCCCGGAGAGATGGCCGATGCAGACTATGGATATGTAGGCGCTGCGAAAGGAAAGGTGGACTTATATAAAGGCAAACAATGTGTTGAGCGAGGAATACCTCAAGAAGAGGCTGTAAAGAGATTGTTGCACCTAATAGAAAATGACAAGAAATGACCATCAAGATTATAAATACATCCAACAACCCTTTGCCACAGTATGCTACTGAATCTTCTGCCGGAATGGACTTAAGAGCGTACACAAGTGAAGAGATTGTTATTGAGCCAATGCAACGAAAGCTAATCCACACCGGTATACACATTGAACTTCCGGTTGGTTATGAAGCTCAGATTAGACCAAGGTCGGGGTTGGTTCTTAAGAACGGTATTACCATATTAAACAGCCCCGGTACCATCGATGCTGATTATAGAGGTGAGATAGGAATTGTGTTAGCTAATCTTTCTGACGAGCCTTTCCATATAAACAATGGAGATCGGATAGCACAAATGGTGGTGGCTAAATATGAAAAAGTTGATTGGGAAACTGCATCAACTTTATCAGAGACCAAAAGGGCCGACGGCGGCTTCGGTCATTCAGGAAAATAAAAATAGAAGCTGTTTTGAATCGATTCAAAACAGCTTCTAAAATATTTACTCAAAACAGTCTCTTAGAAGACTGAGAAATGTACATAGCGTTTGGGGTGCTCCTTGATATCCCTCATCAACTGATCTGCACTGTTGGCCAAACTATCTATTCGATGGTAGAGTCTGTCATCGTTTAGCATCAATCCGGCTGTATTATCCTTCTTCTTTAGTTGTTCGGTTACTTTTCGAAGTTCGGATGTCATTTCTTGTAGATTTTGCAATGTCGGATTGATCTTTTCGAAATCTATCTGATTGATCTTTTCTCCAACACCCTTAAACTGCTCAACAGTAGCGTTGGTATTCATCAAAATAGGGTCGATCTTATCGGCTGATTTGTTTATCTTGGCCATGGCACTGCTAAGTTGTTTGGCCGAATTGTTGAGTGAAATCAGAATATCTGTGATCTCTTGCCTATTAATCAACTTGTTGATGCTTACAACAAGGGAGTCCACTTTAGGTAAAATTTCGGCTACAGCAGGGATGATCTTTGCCGTTTTGGAAAAGATGTCACCACCGGATGCCGTCTCAAGTGTGTCACCCGGAGCATAGTAGGAGGCTTGACTTGTTTCTGGAAGGTTGAGTATGATCTCTGCTCCACTCAAAGCAGTTTGAGAGATAGATACTTTTGTTCCTTTCGTGAGTTTGACCTGTGGATCTAAATCGCAAACCAGATAAGCTCCATGACCTTTTTTGTAATCAAAGTTTATCTTTGTCACAATCCCTACTTTGTATCCGTCAATTAAGACAGGTGAGGCCTCGTTGACATTGTTGACATTCTCAAAATAGGCGTAATACGTATTCTTCTTTTTAAATAAGTTCAGGCCTTTCAGATAGTTGATACCTGCATATAAGATGGCTAACGCTAAGATAGCCAGTAGACCAATCTTTGTCTCTTTTGTAATCTTCATACCAAACCTTGTTAGTAGGTTAATATATTGACTGGATACGCTTACCGTTTTGGTACTTGACAATAAACGCATCTTTAAATTTCTTCTGTACCTTCTTTTGAAGCTGTCGTGCTTCTTTTAATGTCGTGACACTTCCATGCATATACGCATAGCGTGATCCGACCTTTTCGCATCTAACTTCATAACCTTTTAGCTCCGGGTCCTTGCAACTAATCTTTCGTTTGGGCGAAATAAGTTGAATACTGAACGTGATTCCTTTGTTAATATTGACCGTATTTGTAGAAGTTGTATTCGATTGATTCTTATTTTCAGTGTTTGGAGTATCTTGGCTTGAAGAGGGTTTGGCGCTGGACTTGACTCTGCGGAAATTCTTGCGAAGGGGAGCTGTCAACTCGTAGTCTTCCTGGCTCGTATCAGCTTCAATAACTGCATTCTCTACTGTATTTTCTTTGGGTAGAGCTACAACAGCTTTCTTGGAGGGATTGATTGTGCTGTAGTATTCTGAAAACCCGTTTGCAATGGCTGAGGCAAGGGTAAGTCTTCCATAATCGGTCCCCATAAAACTTGCCTCCGAAAGATTGGTTATAAATCCAACTTCAGTCAGTATGCTGGGCATGGCTGTTTTTCTTAAGACAAGCAGGTTGCCGGGTCTGACACCTCTTTCGGCTCTTCTTCCTGCCCTTCTGTATGCTCTTTGCACAGCAGTGGCAAGATCCACACTTTGATCCAGGTGTTTGTTTTTGATCATCGAAAACATAATATAACTTTCGGTAGATGTAGGGTCGAAGCCTTCGTAGGTAGTTTTGTAGTTGTCCTCTTGTACAATAACCTGATTTTCTCGCATTACCACTTCCAGGTTGGTCTTATTGACGCGTGCATGCTTGGCTGCATCATCACTCCCCAGCACATAAGTTTCTGTACCTTCCACTCCGGGAGCCCTGACCGCACTATTGACATGGACACTGATGAAGAGGTCTGCATTGTTGCGATTTGCGAAGTTGGCCCGTTCATCCAAGGGCACAAATACATCGGTTGATCTGGTGTATAATATTTTAACTTCCGGATATCGTTTCTTGATCAAGTTTCCGACCTTGAGAGCAACATCCAAAGCAATGTCTTTTTCTCTTTGCCCATTATGAGAAGTCCCAATATCTTTGCCCCCGTGTCCTGCATCTATCACTAATACAAATGGCTTTTTGTGGTATCCTTGAGCATAGGATGCCGATGATAGTATGATGCTACTACACATCAATACCAAAAGAAGAGACAAAAAGTGACTAAAACTTTTCAATATATTTTTGCACATGATTACTATATAACAATCTGAGGCCCACCTGTGTAATTGACATATCATGCTTAATATGCCTCTCATCCCAAGATGTATTGGGTATACTCCATGATGGTACATCGTTTAGGAGCATACATAGACCTCATTATACACATGCAAAAGTAACTATTCTAACAGTCTTTTCTATAAAAATCTCTATAAATAAGAAACATTCTTTGGAATTTTGACCTTCTCTAATGCTGTTTTGAACCTTTGATAGTTATGTTTGAAGGTGCTTTGACATTTTCTTTGCTGTGATTGACACATTTGGGATTCAACGCTTCAATAAATTCCTATTTCATCCGTTTATAAGATGATAATATCTTTGATTGCCAATAGTTTATATAAATCATCCATGGCTCATGTTTTGTCAAATGATTGTTCATTTAAGCCGTTTTGATTAGCTTTGGGACTTAGAATGTTTCATTTTGTATGGGTAAAATAATCTCATTAGCGAATCAAAAAGGTGGGGTCGGTAAGACAACAACAGCTATTAACCTGGCTGCCTCACTGGCTTCTTTGGAGAAGAAGGTCTTGTTGATCGATGCTGATCCACAGGCTAATTCATCTTCAGGGCTTGGGCTTAATGTTGCCGAACTTCAGTCTACTATATATGAGTGTCTGAGTGGTAAGTATCTTGTTTCTGAAGCGATTCACCGAGGCCCGATTGATGGATTGTGGATATTGCCTTCACATATTGATCTTGTTGGAGCAGAATTTGAACTTCAGAATGTTGAGAATAGAGAATCGGTATTGAAGAATATCCTTACGGAGGTTGTGGATAGCTACGATTACATTTTGATTGATTGCTCACCCTCTCTTGGTTTGATTACGGTCAATGCTCTTGTAGCTTCTCATTCTGTTATTATACCTGTGCAATGTGAGTATTTTGCCTTAGAAGGGATTAGCAAACTTCTCAATACAATCAGGATAATCAAATCACATCTCAATCCATCTCTTGATATTGAGGGTTTCCTTCTTACAATGTATGACAGTAGAACCAGGTTAAATAATCAAATCTATGAAGAGGTTAAGAGACACTTTGGTAAGCTTGTGTTCGAAACAGTCATTCAAAGAAATATCAGGCTGGGAGAGGCTCCCAGTCATGGACTGCCGGCTTTGCTCTACGACGCAGAGAGTAGGGGAGCAATAAATTATATGCAGTTGGCAGTTGAACTAATCAATAAGCATCAAAAATAATGGGTAAACCGCATAAATTTGCTTTAGGTCGCGGGTTGGAATCTCTTCTCCCGCAAGAACCGGTTGGCTCATCATCTATAAGTGAAATAGAGATAAGTCAGATTCATCCTAATCCGGATCAACCGAGACGCATATTTGAAGATGAAAGTCTTGATGAACTTGCCGATTCAATCGAAGCTATAGGTTTAGTGCAACCTATTACTTTGAGAGAGGATGGGGATGGTTATATGATAATCTCAGGAGAAAGACGATGGCGTGCAGCAAAGAAGGCAGGCCTTCAAAAACTCCCTGCATATATCCGTACTGCCGAAGATGATGAGGTGATGGAGATGGCTCTTGTAGAAAATATTCAACGAGAAGATCTCAATGCTATCGAGGTCGCTTTGGCTTATCAAAAACTTCTTGAGATAAATCGGATGACACAAGAAGAGTTGGGTAAGAGAATAGGTAAAAAAAGGGCCACAATAAGCAATTATATCAGATTACTTAAATTGCCTGCAGAAGTACAGTTGGCACTGACAAGCAAAAAGATTGACATGGGACATGCCAGAGCTTTGCTCAGAGTCAGTGATCCTGAAATGCAGTTGGCTCTTTATGAGCAGACTGTAAGGGAAAACCTTAGTGTGAGGCAGGTGGAAGAATTGGCGGCGGCCATTGAAAATGGTCAGGCTCCAAAGCCTAAGAAGAAGGCTGAGAAGTCTGCTGATCAACAATTATTCAAAGAATTAACAAATCATTTATCACAAGTATTTAAGACAAAAGTAAAACTTCAAGCAAATGACAAAGGCAAAGGTAAGTTGACAATTCCTTTTGCCAATGAGGAAGAACTTGAGCGCATCATGATGTTGCTTGAGAATGTGAAGTAAATTTGCAATTAAGTACCGGTTTGAGATGTTTTGTATGGAAAAACTAACAGCTTCTATGTGTCAGTTGTGTATACTGATGCTTATGTCCGTGCTTTCTATTTCGTTTTTGTCTGCCGAAAGTACTGATCAGATCAAGGCAGTAAGTGAAGGTGTATCGCCATCTTCACTCCCTCTCTATGAAGGAAGTATTGATAGTACGCAGATTGACAGTTTGGTACGGAAAGAAACAGAAAATATCTCAAAAGAAAAGCATTTGGTTTCTCCCAAGGCTCTACAAATCAATCAGCCTTGGCATCCTAATTCGAACCTTTCTATGCTTTTTTCTGCTCTTTTGCCCGGAGGTGGTCAAATTTACAACCGAAAGTATTGGAAAGTCCCCATTGTTTGGGGGGCTTTTACGGCGTGTATATATGCGATTACTTGGAATCAGGATGTTTATAGTGGTTATAAGCATGCCTACATTGATTTGACAAGTGACGATCCTATGAAGAATACATCATGGCAAGATTATATGGCGCCCGGAGCTAAGCCGGAAGATGAGGTCAATAGCAGTGCCCTTAAGGACAGACTCAAAAGAGGTGTTGATTTTTATCGTAGGCAAAGGGACTTAAGTTTGATTGTGACAGCAGGTGTTTATCTGCTAAATATATTGGATGCTTATGTGGATGCAGAGTTATACCAATTTGATATAAGTCCCAACTTGAGTATGCGTGTTGCCCCTGATATTGCTCCATCTCGATCAGGTGGATTGCAGTACGGAATAGGTTGCACACTTAATTTCTAAACAACTTATTTTCATTATTGTGATAACTTCAAAAAATGAATGTATCCATAAATCCCGTCTTGTTGTAATATTTATCTTTGGATTGTGGCTTGTATCTATGCCTCTTCATAGTCAGGTTACTGATACGACAAAGAGGGTTGTGGCTCAGGATAGGTTTGCCCAAAATCGTCATAACAAATCGGGTAATGCTGCTAATTTGCCTGTTGAGTCTCCTATTACTCTTCCTCAAACATTGGACACCGATTTGGATAGGCTGATAAAAGTTTGGCACAAGGGTTATACAACAAAGGGAAAGGTTAGATCTCACAATCGTGGTTTGCCGTGTTTGGATAAGCATGATGAGGTGCCAATAGCGGATAGTGTTTATATTGATAGACTGAGCAAGTTACCGACTGTCATACCGATCACGTTCAATCCGATAGTGAAGGATTGTATCGAACTTTACGTCAAACGAAGACGCCCCTTGTTGCGTTCGATGTTGACGTTGGGAGATTTGTATTATCCTTCGATAGATGAGGAATTTATAAAAAATGGTCTCCCCAATGAGTTGAAGTACCTTACAATTGTAGAAAGTGGTCTCAATCCATTGGCTGTTTCTCCTGCGGGTGCAGCCGGTATTTGGCAATTTATGCCTGCTACGGGAAAGATTTATGGATTAACTATTAATAGTCTTGTTGATGATAGACTTAATCCAAGAAAAAGTACAGTGGCAGCTTGTAAGTATCTCAAAGACATGTTCGCTGTCTATAAAGATTGGTTGCTTGTGATCGCTGCTTATAACTGTGGCCCGGGCAATGTCAACCGAGCTATAAGAAGGGCCGGGGGAGAGGTCGATTTTTGGAAGATTTATCCTTACCTCCCTTCGGAGACAAGACGATATGTGCCTTTGTTTATTGGTGCTTATTATGCTATGCACTATCATCGGGAGCATAACATATGTCCTCGAGAGATGGGAGTCCCCTTGGCAACGGATACAATTGTTGTCAATAAAGCAGTTGAATTGCAAAGGATAGCCGATTTGTCGGGAGTTTCAGAGAGCGATCTTAAGCTTCTCAATCCTCAGTACAAAAGGGGGATCGTTCCCGGCAATATCAATCCATATCCGGTGCTCGTTCCCATGACGGCAGTAGCTTCGCTTGAGAAGCAGCGTGATTCTTTGTACAGTCCCAGTCTGGATATGAAATTAACCGGACCAAATGTGGCTTCAAGCTCAACCAATGGTGGAGGTTCTAAATATTATACTGTTATTAAGGGTGATACGCCAATCAAGATTGCCCGTAAAAACGGAATTACATTAAGACAACTTAGAAGATTGAACGGCAAAAGTCTAAATAAACTTCGTCCGGGACGAAAAGTTAGGATTAGATGATTGTCAAATCTTCTATAAATATGGTCTGTGTTTAGTTGTGGAGGTTCCCATTGATTAGAAAAGTAGTATTAAAATCATATCATAATGAACAAAACAATTGTAAGTGCAATGGCGGCAGCAATGATAGCATCAGCAACGCCTTTTGCTACAGAAGCTCAGGATCACATGACTCCTGAAACTCTGCTAACGATGGCTCGCGTCGGTACCTATTCTCTTTCACCCGACGGTACTAAGGCTGTGTATGGGGTCTCTTTCCCCAGTATCAAAGAAAACAAGGCTCAGACGGATCTTTTCGTTGTGTCTATGGATGGTAAAGAAAGAACCCGTCTTACGGATACACCATACAATGAAGGCGACCCTCATTGGATTGATGGAGGCAAAAGAATTGCCTTTATGAGTTCGAAGACTGGTTCCATGCAGTTGTGGTCTATGGCAGCTGATGGTACAGATTTGAAGCAATTGACAGATGTGGATGGTGGTATCGAGGGTTATCTTTTTTCTCCAGATGAGACTCAGATCTTGTATATCCATAGTTTCAAATCCAACAAAACAGCCGGCGATATTTATTCTGATCTACCGAAGGCTACCGGCCGAATTATTACAAATCTAATGTATAAGCATTGGGATGAATGGGTAACCACAACTCCTCATACTTACATTGCAACTTTAGGAAATACTCCGGTTAAGGAGGGTAAGGATATTCTTGAAGGCGAACCTTACGAATGTCCTATGAGACCTTTTAGTGGTGTTGAGGATCTGTCTTGGAGTCCTGATGGTAAACAAATTGCATATGCTTGTCGCAAAAAGGTAGGCAAGGAATATGCTTTGTCAACCAATTCGGATATCTATATCTATGACATTACTTCCGGAAAGACGCGCAATATATCAGAGGGAATGATGGGATACGATACCCATCCAAAATTTTCTAATGATGGTAAGCAAATTGCGTGGATCTCTATGGAGCATGATGGATATGAATCTGATCTGAAGAGGCTTTTTGTGATGGATCTTAAGACCGGCAAGAAGGAGTGGGTCAATCCAACTCTTGACCTAAATGTAGATGCCTTCCAATGGAGTGCAGACAACAAGAGAATCTATTTTGTAGCTTGTAAGCAGGCAGAAACTCAACTCTGGTATATTACATTGAAGAATAAGAAGATTACTCAAATGACAGATGGTCAATGGGATTATACCGGATTTGAAATTCAAAATGGTAAAATGCTTGCCGGAAGACAATCTGTAGAGGTTCCGACAGACCTCTATAATGTTAATATCAAGAATGGTAAGGCTACACAAATTACATTTGAAAACAAGGCTGTTCTTGACAAACTGGCTCCAATCTCTTGCCAAAAAAGATGGATTGAAACAACTAATGGTGAGAAAATGCTTGTATGGGTTATCTTACCACCTCATTTTGATCCAAACAAGCAATATCCTTCCATCCTCTATTGTCAGGGTGGACCTCAAGACCCGGTAAGTCAGTTCTGGAGTTTCCGCTGGAATTTCCGTATCATGGCAGAGCAAGGATATGTAGTCATTGCTCCGAATAGACATGGTGTGCCGAGCTTTGGTCAGAAGTGGAATGCTCAGATTTCAGGCGACTATGGTGGTCAGAATATGAAGGATTATATGAAGGCCGCTGATGAGCTCAAGAAGGAGCCTTGGATTGCAAAAGATAAAATGGGTTGTGTAGGTGCCAGCTATGGTGGATTTTCTGTTTATTGGCTTGCCGGACACCACGAAGATCGTTTTGCTTGCTTTATTGCTCATGCCGGAATCTTTAATATGGAAGCTCAATACCTTGAAACTGAAGAGATGTGGTTTGCCAACTGGGATATGGGTGGCGCATATTGGGACAAAAACAATGAAGTGGCTCAGCGTACATTTGCAACATCTCCACATAAGTTTGTTCAAAATTGGGATAAACCTATCTTGATCATTCATGGTGAGTTGGACTTCCGTATCCTTGCTTCTCAGGGAATGATGGCTTTTGATGCAGCTCAATTGAGAGGAATACCATCTGAAATGTTGATTTTCCCGGACGAAAACCACTGGATCCTCCAGCCACAGAATGCAGTCCTTTGGCAAAGAACATTCTTTGGATGGCTTGACCGTTGGTTGAAGAAATAATGTACTAAACATATTCTGCTCAGCTGTTTATTACTATCTAAAAAGTACATAAACAAGAGCCTAAACCGCCAATCGCTCTCGGGGTGATTGGCGGTTTATTTTTGTCTTCATTGTTAATGAATGTAACTTTATCCTTGAGATATTATTGGATACTGTCCCGAAAAAGTGTGTAAGACCCAAGACTGTTATCTTTGAAAAAATAAAATAAAACAGTAAAACAGTATGGATCTCACACAAGTACAAATTAAAGAAATTATTTCGAATTGTCTGTCAG